>JAVHVL010000144.1:0-6073 GCA_032160565.1 Pseudonocardiales bacterium
CGCGACGTCGGTGACCGGCTGGCGCGTACCCACCTCGTGGTTGGCGGCCTGGAGGGCGGCCACGGCCACACCGGGCGCCACGGCCGCCACGAATTGCCGTGCGTTCACCCGCCCCAACTCGTCCACCCCGACGGCGACAGCCGAACCACCGGCGGCGACATGGGTCTCGGCCGCATGCAGCACCGCCGAGTGCTCGACGGCGCTGTGCACGAAACCGGTGCCGGCGTGGCGATTGCCCGCCAGCGCGCCGAGCACCGCTGCGTGCAGTGCCTGCGCCCCGTTGGCCGCGAAGCTGAGCTCGTCCGGGCGCGCGCTCATGCTCTCGGCGAGGGACTCCCGCGCGGCGTCGAGGAGCAGCCTGGCCCGCCGCCCGGCACCGTAAAGCCGCGCCGGATCCGCCCAGCCGTCCTCGAGTGCCGCGAGCAGCGCCTCGCGGGCGACCGGGTGCAGTGGTGCACCGGCCGCCGCGTCGAGGTATGCGGCCACGCGACGACCGTAGCGACCGGGCGCGCGGGGCGCAGAACCGTGACCCCATCAGGGCCGCAGGGCATGGGGTCCAGTAGGCTCCGAACGTCCCAGGCCGAGTCCGGAAGGCGGTTACAGGTGCGTCGTAGTCCATGGGCCCGCGGCAGCCGTCTGGCGCTGCTGGTCGGCTCGCTCGCCCTGGTACTCAGCGGATGTTCGGCACACGACGCCGAGCGGAATCTGCGCTTCGGCTGGCCCACCGGCGTCACCAAGCAGGCCGAAGAGATGCGGGTGCTCTGGACCTGGTCGAGCGTCGCGGCGCTCATCGTGGGCGTGGGTGTCTGGGGGCTGATCTTCTGGTGCTGCATCCGCTATCGCAAGCGCACCGACGAGCTGCCGCGGCAGACGAAGTACAACCTGCCGCTGGAGATCATCTACTCGATCATCCCGTTCGTGATCATCGCCGGCCTCTTCTACCGCACCGTCGTCGTCGAGAACAGCGTGGACAAGCTCTCCAAGAACCCCGAGGTCCGGGTCCAGGTGGACGCGTTCAAATGGAACTGGCAATTCGAGTACCACGCGTACACCGACTCGTCCGGCGCGGCCAAGCAGGCTGTCTACCCCGGGCTCAAGGATGTTGCGGCCGCCACCGGTAACGAGAAGGACAAGCGGCTGGGCGCTGCCGGGCAGATCGGGTGCGACGAGGCCGCGAGCAACAAGTCCTACGCCTGCGGCGCGTCGGGCGGCCAGACGAACACCGCCAACGCGCCGCTGTACGTGTCCACCGTGGGCTCGGACGACGAGATCCCCGTGCTGGTGCTGCCGGTCGGGCAGACCGTCCGCATCGTCGAGCACTCCGAGGACGTCGTGCACTCGTTCTGGGTGCCCGAGTTCCTGTTCAAGCGCGACGTCATCCCGTACGGCACCACCTCGACGAGCCGCGACAACCAGTTCGAGTTCACGCCGACGTCCACGGGCAACTTTGTCGGCCGGTGCGCGGAGCTGTGCGGCACGTACCACTCACAGATGAACTTCGAGGTTCGGATCGTCCAGCCGGCGGTGTTCACGAACTACATCGACCAGCTGACCAAGATCGGCCCGAACGACCCGGCCCGCCAGTCGAAGGCGCTGCAGGCCGCGGGCATGGCGCCGATGGCCACGACGACGCATCCGTTCAACACCGACCGCACCGCGCAGTCGGTAGGGGGCTGACATGAAGACGGAAGCGCGGCTGTTCCTAGGCGTCGCGGTGTTCTTGTGGGTGGCCGGCATCGTCTACGCCTTCTGGTCGCATTACGACCAGGGCCACGTCGAGGTCGCGGGCTTCGCCGCCCTGCTGCTGTCCGGCGGGCTGCTCGGCATCTCCGGCTCGTTCTTCTGGTTCGTCTCGCGTCGCATCGACGCCCGCCCCGAGGACCGTGGCGACGCGGAGATCGCCGAAGCGGCCGGTGACCTCGGCTTCTTCAGCCCGGGCAGCTACTGGCCGGTCGGCATTGCCGGCGCGGCCACCGTCACGGGTATCGGGCTGGCGTTCTTCCAGCTCTGGCTGGCGATCATCGGGATCGTGATGATCCTCTTCGCCGTCGGCGGGCTGCTGTTCGAGTACTACATCGGCGGTCGCAAGCCACTCAACCGCTCGTCGGCCAGCCCGCGCCGCTGATCCCGTTCGCGCTCAGCCAGGCACGGATCGGTTCGACGCCTTCCGTCGCCGGGTCCACGACCGTTGCGCTGTCGCGCAGCCGGCTGCTCGGCGCGCCGCTGACCACCAGGACCGCGCCGGAGTGCCGCGCCGCCAGCAACCCGAAGTCGCCGTCGCCGGTTACCAGGATCAGCGGCTCGTCGCCGGGGGAGTAGGCCTCCGCGAGCGCCACGTCGGCACGCTGCCAGCCGGTGTGCGGCAGTAACCGCGTGTCACCCGGCCACCGGAGCGCGGTGAGCGTCTTCGGCCGGCCGCTCGCGGTGAGGCGCACCCGGTCGGTGACGGTGTCGAGCAGTGCCAGCACGGGCTGCAGCCGCCGCGCGGAGACGTTGTCGGCATCGACCAGCACCTGCAGCACGGCGTGCAGCCTAACGACATGCTTATCGATCGTGTGCGGTTTGCTGGAGCGCTGAACCGCGCGTCATCGTCGAGCGGGCCGCCCTGTCCAGGATCAGTCGGTGAGCTGGTGCTGGGTTTCGACGCGGTCGACCTCGGCGGCCTCGAGCTCGTCGAGCGCGGCCTGGATCTCCGGCTTCTCCTTGACGGGGTAGAAGAAGCCCCGGATGTGCCGCAGCGGTGACGTCGCGCCGAGCTGGCTCATCCGCTTCGGGACCGGGGTGCCGGCGTAGGACAGCTTGCCGTGGCCGTGCTCGTCGACCGGCCCAAGCGGCTGGTGCACCTCGATGAACTCGCCGGTCGGCAGCAGCTTGATGATGCCGGTCTCGACGCCGTGCTGGAGCACCTCGCGATCGTGGCGCTGCAGCACCAGGCAGACGCGGTAGGTGAGCACGTAGGCGATCGGCGGCAGGACGAGCAGCGCGATCCGCCCACCCCAGGTCATCGCGTTCAGCGAGATGTCGAACGCCTTCGCGATGAGGTCGTTGCCGCCGGAGAGGAACAGCACCATGTAGAACGTGATCGCCATGGCGCCCAGCGACGTACGGACCGGCACGTCGCGCGGGCGCTGCAGCAGGTTGTGCGCCTTGGTGTCCTTGGTCATCTTCGCTTCGATGAACGGATAGGCGCCGGCCAGCGTGAACAGGATGCCGGGCAGCACCACGGTTGGCCAGAACAGCGGTGGCAGGGTGTGCCCCCAGAGCCGGATCTCCCACGAGGGGAACAGGCGCGTCGAGCCGTCGAGGAACATCATGTACCAGTCCGGCTGCGAGCCGGACGAGACCTGCGCCGGGTTGTACGGCCCGAACAGCCACACCGGGTTGATCTGCGCCAGCCCGCCGAGCGCGGCGGTCACGCCGAAGACGATGAAGAAGAAGCCGCCCGCCTTCGCGGCGTACGTGGGGTAGACCCGCTCGCCGCTGACAGTGTGCTCGCTGCGCCCGGGCGCGGGGAACTCGGAGTGCTTCTGCCGCACGATCAGCGCGAGGTGGGCGCCGATCAGCGCGGCCAGGATCGCCGGGATGAGCAGCACGTGCGCGATGTAGAAGCGGCCGATGATCACATCACCGGGGAATGGCCCGCCGAAGATCAGGAACGACACCCAGGTCCCGACCACCGGGATGGACAGCATGATCGCGTCGGCGATGCGGAGACCGGTGCCGGACAGCAGGTCGTCCGGCAGCGAGTAGCCGGCGAAGCCTTCGATGATTCCGAGCGCCACCAGCCCGAGACCGATCAGCCAGTTGAGCTCGCGCGGCTTGCGGAACGCCCCGGTGAAGAACACGCGGAACATGTGGATGAGCATCGCCGCCAGGAACAGCAGTGCGGACCAGTGGTGGATCTGGCGGATCACCAGGCCACCGCGGACGTCGAAGCTGATGTTCAGCGTCGACTCGTACGCCTTGGACATCGTGATGCCCTGCATGGGCACGTACCGGCCGTGGTAGACGGTGTCGGCCATCGACGGGTCGAAGAAGAAGGTCAGATACGTGCCGGTGAGCAGCAGGATGATGAACGAGTAGAGCGCGATCTCGCCCATCATGAAGGACCAGTGGTCAGGGAAGACCTTGTTCAGCTGCTTGCGCGTCGGGCCGGCGACGTTCAGCCGGTCGTCGAACCACTTGGCAACCTTGCCCTGCGGAGTGCACGGCTG
Organism: Pseudonocardiales bacterium; assembly: GCA_032160565.1. GTDB lineage: Bacteria > Actinomycetota > Actinomycetes > Mycobacteriales > Jatrophihabitantaceae > RYN-117. Next base: position 4,215 of record JAVHVL010000144.1, read on the forward strand.
GGATGAACGGCGCGTTGCGGAAGTCATGAGCGCTCCCAGAAGGCTGGGCCGATCGGCTCAGTGTAGTCACTGGTGGCCACGAAGTACTGTCTGCCGTCCGCGCCGACCTCGACGTCGATCGGCAGCTTTGGCAGGCTGCGCGTCGCCGGGCCGAAGACCGGCTTGGCGTCCTGGAGCACCTCGAACTGCGACTGGTGGCAGGGGCACAGCAGGCGGGTGGTCTGCTGCTCGTACAGCGACGCGGGGCAGCCGGCGTGGGTGCAGATCTTGGAGAAGGCGACGAACTCGGGCTGGTCGGCCGGCCAGCCGAACGCCCCCTGCCCCGTGCGCGCCTTGACCGTCTGCCCTGGCTTCAGCCGGATGATCAGGGTCGGCGACGCGGCGTCGGTGACCCCGTCCTTTCCGGTCGCGGTCAGCTGGCGCACGCCGGGGAACACCGTCGCCAGCCCGCCCGGGAGCAGGTCGTCCGGGCTCACCCGGCGCCAGTCGGCGTACACCAGCGGGACGTGCCCGCTCGGCGGGAACAGCGTGGGGTCGGAGGCGAACAGCGTGTGGTCCAGCTGCTTGCCCGGCTTCTTGAGCATGCCGCCGACGAGTGCCACGAGCGGCACCGTCGCGATCGCCCCGCCGGCGAGGCCGAGGGTGCGAAGGATCATCGAGCGCCGCGGCAACCCGGTGTCCGCCAGGCCGACGGCCAGCGTCGCCTGGGTCATCAGCTTGTCTTCCTCGGTGGACGGCTCGTCGTGGCGGTCCTGGATGACTTCTTCCTCCGGCATGAGCCACTTGGCCCACAGCACCAGGCCGACGCCCATGAAGATCAGCATGATCGCGAGCAGGCTGCCGAGGGCCGGCGTGTAGAACCGGAAGTTCTGCGGCGTGCCGGGCAGATGCCAGTGGTAGGGCAGCGCGACAAACGCGACGATGAAACCCACGCCCCCGAGTGCCGAGATCGCAAAGGCCAGCGCCACACCACGCTCGGCGCGCTTCTCGGCCTTGGTGCCGCGGATCGGGAAGCGGTCGCGGCGATGTACGACGTGCACGTCGTCGGCCTCGGTGCCGGCGAGCATCACCTCTTCGGGAGTCATCTCCCGCAGCTCCTCCTCCGAGGGGCCGTCGCTGGGGATGCCGCTCATCCGTTCTTCACTCCGATCCACAGGATGGCGAGCATGAGCGCGCCGACGCCGGCGACCCAGACCACGACCGCTTCGGACACCGGCCCGATACGCGCGATGCCGTCGCCACCCGGGTCCCTGGACGCCTTGAGGGTCTGGATGTAGCTGACGATCTGCCGCTTCTCCTGCGGGGTCAGCTGATTGTCGCTGAAGATCGGCATGTTCTCCGGGCCGGTGAGCATCGCCGCGACGATCTCCTTGTCGTTCGCATCGTTCAGCGACGGGACTGTCTTGCCCGCGGAGAGCGGCGCGCCGCGACCGGTGGTGCCGTGGCACTGCGCGCAGTTCAGCCGGAACAGCTCGCCGCCGGCAGCGATGTTCGGGTCACGCAGCGAGCCGGTCGGCACCGACGGGCCGCCTCCGATGGAGGCGACGTAGGCGGCGAGTTGCTGCGTCTGCAGCTCGTCGAACTGGGCGGGCTTGCGGTTGGCCTCCGCGCCCTGGGCGGCCAGGGGCATGCGTCCGGTGCTGACCTGGAAGTAGACGGCCGCGCTGCCCACGCCGATCAGGGAGACGCCGCGGCCCGTGACGCCCTGCAGGTTCGCGCCGTGGCAGGTGATGCAGCTGACCTCGTAGAGCTGCTTCCCGGCCGCGATGTCACCGGCGCTGTTGGTCGTGTCGGACGCGCCCGAGGTCGTGGCGAACGCCGCGTACGCACCGCCCATGGCAACCAGTGCACCGACCAGC
>JAVHVL010000195.1:0-6607 GCA_032160565.1 Pseudonocardiales bacterium
TCAGTGGTCCGCCGCGATCGCGGCCGGCGCTCCGGTCGTGCCCGACCGCGGCGTCACCGAGGTCGAGCCGGACACCCAGACCGCGCTCGCCGTCCTGCCCTGGCTGCGCTGAGCCGGTACCGGGTCACGTCTTACCGGGCCACGAGGGACTCGTACAGCTCGACGGTGCGGTGTGCGATGGCGTCCCAACCGAACTCGCGGACCGCCCGCTCACGCCCCGCCGCCCCCATGGCGGCGGCCCGGCTCGGGTCCCGGCACAGTCCGTTGACCGCCGCGGCGAGCCCGGCCTCGAACTCCCCGTCGCTGACCGCGACCCGCGGCACGAGCAGCCCGGTCAGCCCGTCGGCCACCACTTCCGGGATGCCACCGACGGCGCTGGCGACGACCGCCGTCTCGCAGGCCATCGCCTCGAGGTTGACGATGCCCAGCGGCTCGTACACCGACGGGCAGATGAACACGGTGGCATGGGTGAGCAGCTGGGTCACCTGCGGCCGTGGCAGCATGTCCCGGATCCAGACCACCCCGGAGCGCCTGGCCGACAACCGATCGACGGCCGCGGCGGTCTCGGCGGCGATCTCCTCGGTGTCCGGCGCACCGGCGCACAGCACGAGCTGGATGGCCGGGTCGAAGTCGGCGGCCGCTGCCAGCAGGTGGCCTACCCCCTTCTGCCGGGTGATGCGTCCGACGAAGACGACGAACGGCCGCGCCGGATCGATCCCGTACTCGGCGAGCACCTCGTCGGACGTCGCCGGGGCGTAGAGCGTGGTGTCGATGCCGTTGTGGATGACATGCACCTTCGCCGGATCGACGAAGGGGTAGGCGTCGAGCACGTCGGCGCGCATGCCGTACGAGACGGCCACGATCGCGTCGGCGGACTCGTAGGCCTGCCGCTCCGCCCAGGACGACACCCGGTAGCCGCCGCCGAGCTGCTCTGCCTTCCAGGGGCGCTGCGGCTCCAGCGAGTGCGCGGTGAGCACGTGCGGCACACCGTGCAGCTGCGCCCCGAGCACGCCGGCCAGGTTGGCGTACCACGTGTGCGAGTGCAGCACGTCCGCCTCGCCCACCGCGGCGGCCATCGCCAGGTTCACGCCGAGGGTCTGCACCGCGGCGTTCACGTTGCCCAGCTCGGCCGGCGGTGGGTAAGCGCGCACGCCCCCCTCCGGGCGCGAACCGCCGAAGCAGTGCACGTCCACGTCGATCACGTTGCGCAGCTCGCGGACGAGGAACTCCACGTGCACGCCCGCCCCGCCGTACACCTCGGGCGGGTACTCCCGCGTCAGCACGCCAACACGCATGTCGCCGACCCTAGCCCGGCATCTTTTCGGCTCGGCAGGTATTCGGCCCGGCATCTTTTCGGCCCGGCATCTTTTCGGCCCGTTGTACGTGCGGACCACTAGGCTCGGATCATGGCTAGGGAGCCCCGTGTGCTCGGCATCGTCCTCGCGGGCGGTGAGGGCAAACGCCTCTGGCCCCTCACTGCCGATCGCGCGAAGCCCGCCGTGCCCTTCGGGGGCAACTACCGGCTCATCGACTTCGTCCTGTCCAACCTGGTCAACGCTGCGTATCTACGCATCTGCGTGCTCACCCAGTACAAGTCCCACTCGCTGGACCGGCACATCACCCAGACGTGGCGGATGTCGACGGTGATCGGTAACTACATCACTCCGGTCCCGGCCCAGCAGCGCCTCGGCCCGCGGTGGTACACCGGAAGCGCCGACGCGATCCTGCAGTCGTCGAACCTGATCTACGACGACAAGCCCGAGTACATCGTGGTGTTCGGCGCCGATCACGTGTACCGCATGGATCCGCGGCAGATGGTCAACCAGCACATAGACAGCGGCGCGGGAGCCACGGTCGCCGGCATCCGGGTGCCGCGCAGCGAGGCGACGGCGTTCGGCGTGATCGACGCCGATCCGGACAAGCGCGTCATCGACTTCCTCGAGAAGCCGGCGAACCCGCCCGGGCTGCTGGACAACCCGGAGCAGAGCTACGCCTCGATGGGCAACTACGTGTTCACCACCGAGGTCCTGCTGGAGGCCCTCAAGCAGGACGCCGACGACGAGGGCTCCGTCCACGACATGGGCGCGAGCATCATGCCGATGATGGTCAAGCAGGGCGAGGCGTTCGTGTACGACTTCGCCGACAACGACGTGCCGGGTGCCGAGGAGCGCGACCGCGGCTACTGGCGCGACGTCGGGACGATTGACGCGTACTACGACGCGCACACCGACCTGGTTGCGGTGCACCCGATCTTCAACCTCTACAACCAGCAGTGGCCGATCTACACCCACCACCCGCATCTGCCGCCGGCGAAGTTCGTCGAAGGGGGCATCGCGCAGGAGTCGATCGTCGGCGCCGGCACGATCATCTCCGGCGCCACCGTGCGGCACAGCGTGATCTCGCCCGGCGTCCGGCTGCACGCCGGCTCGTACGTCGAGGGCTCGGTCCTCATGGACGGCGTGCAGATCGGCAGGGGAGCCGTGGTGCGGAGGGCGATCCTGGACAAGGACGTCGTAGTGCCCGAGGGTGCGCACATCGGCGTCGACACCGACCTCGACAAGTCGCGCTATCACGTGTCGGCCGGCGGGATCGTCGTGCTCGGCAAGAGCCAGCTCGCGCTGCCCTGAGTGCCCGCTACCCGCCGGGGCCGCCGATGCGGTGGCTCAGCGCGCGGGCGGTGTCGACGACCCGGGCGACGAGTTCGGTGCGGCGCTGCGCCGGCACTTCGTCGCCCGGGAAGGTCAGCGCGATACTGGCCGCCGGATAGCCGGTGTGGTCGCGCACCGCCGCCGCCACGGACACGAATCCGGGCGTCACCTCGCTGTCCTCGACCGCGAAGCCCAGGCGGCGCACGTCCACGAGCAGCTGGCGCAGGGCCGACGGTGAGCGCGGTCCGCGCTCGTGGCGCACCACGAACGCCGACGGGTCCGGGTACAGCGCTCGAACCTGCTGCGGAGGAAGCGCGGCGAGCATGGCGCGGCCGCTGGCGGTCAGCTGCGCCGGCAGCCGCACGCCGACGTCGGTGATCAGCGGCGGGCGCCCGGGGGCGCGCTCCTCCACGACGAACAGCACGTCCCGGCCGTGCAGGACGCCGAGCCGCGCGCCGTGCCGAGTGCGGTCCACGAGATTGGCCAACTGCACGCGGGCCAGGCGCTGCAATGGCCCCTGTCGCGCATAGCCGGTGCCGAGCTCGTACGCCGCGACGCCGAGGCCGTAGCGGCGCTCATCGGGCAGGTGGACGACGAAGCCCTCCTCCTCCAGCGTGGCGAGCAGGTGGTAGGTGGTGGAGCGCGGCAGATTGAGCTCCCGCGCAAGGGCCGCGGCGGGCACCGGCCCGGCCTGGCGGGCCAGAAAGCGCAGGATTGCGAGGGTTTGTCGCGCCGCAGGCACCTGGCTCACGGCGCCCAGGGTAGCCGCGTGTCTGAGATTCCAGACACTTACTCGGCCCTGAGGGTCACATATCCACACCAATTCGGCAGCAACCTCCGGGCGAGCCTGTCGGGGGCCGCAAGCTGCTCGTAGAGTTTGGCGGTCGTCCCCGACGTAGGAGGTTCTTCCGTGTTTCGTCGTTCCCGCTTGTTGATCATGGCAACGGCAGTTGCCGCCGCCGGTGCACTGGCACTGAGCGCATGTGCGAGCAACAAGGAGGGGAGCGGCCCCACCGGCACCGTGACCGGCACCGTCTCGCAGAACGCCGGCGCGGCATCGCTCGTTCCTGCCGACGTCAAGTCGGCCGGCAAGCTGATCGTCGGTGTCAACGTGCCGTACACGCCCAACGAGTATCTCCAGGGCGGCAAGGTCGTCGGCTTCGACGTCGACCTCCTGGACGCAACGGCCAAGGTGCTCGGCCTCACCACGGAGTACCGGCAGGCCGACTTCTCCAAGATCATCCCGGCGATCACCGCCGGCACGTACAACATCGGGATGTCCTCGTTCACGGACACCAAGGAGCGGGAGAAGACGGTCGACTTCGTCACCTACTTCAGCGCGGGCATCATGTGGGCCTCGCCCACCGGGAAGACCGTCGACCCGAACAACGCGTGCGGTCTCACCGTTGCCGTGCAGTCGACGACCACCGAGGAGCAGGACGAACTGCCCGCGAAGAACAAGGCATGCAAGACCGCAGGCAAGAAGGCGATCAAGATCCTGCCCTACGAGAACCAGGACGACGCCACGAACGCCGTCGCTCTGGGCAAGGCTGACGCGATGTCGGCGGACTCGCCGGTCACCGCGTACGCGATCAAGCAGAGCGGCGGCAAGCTGCAGCAGGCCGGCGGCATCTTCGAGGCCGCGCCGTACGGCTGGCCGATCAAGAAGGGCTCGACGCTGTCGCAGGCGATGCAGAAGGCGTTGCAGTCGCTGATCGCGGACGGCACGTACGACCAGATCTGCAAGAAGTGGGGGCTCCAGGCCGGCGAGATCAAGACGCCGGAGATCAACGGCGCGACGAGCTGATCATGGCCCGACGGCGGCAAGGCGGCACTCGGTCCGACACTGTTGTCTTCGAACCTGACTCCACCACCCAGCCCGGCGGCCCGGAGCTGATCAAGGCGATACCGCTGCGGCGGCCGGGCCGCTGGATCGCCGCCGCCGTCGTCCTCGCGCTGCTGGCGCTGTTCGTCTACGGCGCGGCGACGAACAAGAACTACCAGTGGTCGACCTACCGCGCGTACCTGTTCGACTCACGCATCTCGACCGCGGCCTGGAACACCCTGCAGTTGACGATCTGGGCGATGGTGCTCGGCATCGTGCTCGGCGTCGTGCTGGCCGTCATGCGCCTGTCGCCGAACCCGGTCCTGAACTGGGCTGCGTGGGTGTACCTGTGGGTGTTCCGCGGCACGCCGATCTACGTCCAGCTGGTGTTCTGGGGGTTGTTCACCTCGCTGTATCCGCACATCGCCATCGGCGTGCCGTTCGTGCACCAGTTCGCGCATCTCGACATCCAGCAGGTGAATGCCGGTTTCTTCTTCGCGATCCTCGGTCTCGGGCTGAACGAGGCCGCGTACATGGCCGAGATCGTGCGAGCCGGAATCTCGTCCGTCGGCGAGGGGCAGACCGAGGCCGCGACCGCCCTGGGTATGCCGTGGGCGCTGACCATGCGGCGAATCGTGCTCCCGCAGGCGATGCGGGTGATCATCCCGCCGAGCGGCAACGAGGTCATCAGCATGCTGAAGACGACCTCGCTGGTCACGGCCGTGCCGTACACGCTCGACCTCTACGAGACGCAGCGGCACATCTCGGGTGTCCTCTACCGGCCGATCCCGCTGCTGCTGGTGGCCTCCACGTGGTACCTCGCGATCACCAGCGTGCTGATGGTCGGCCAGTACTTCCTCGAGAAGCATTTCGCCAGGGGCTCGTCGCGGACGCTCACCGGCCGGCAACTGCGTGCGCTCGCGGACGCGCAGGAGCCCGCGGCCGGCGGCGGGAAGGGCGCGCGATGACCGCAACGACACCACCCATGGTCGATGCCCAGGGCGTGCACAAGAGCTTCGGGGCGCTGAACATCCTGAAGGGCATCGACCTCACGGTGGGCCCCGGTCAGGTGATGTGCCTCGTCGGCCCATCGGGATCCGGCAAGACGACGTTCCTGCGCTGCATCAACCACCTCGAGCGGGTCAACGCCGGCCGCCTCTTCGTCGACGGTGTCCTCGTCGGCTACGAGCAGCGCGGCGACAAGCTGCACGAGTTGCACCCCCGCGAGGCGGCCCGCCAGCGTCGCGACATCGGCATGGTCTTCCAGCACTTCAACCTGTTCCCGCACATGACCGCGCTGGAGAACATCATCGAGGCGCCGATCCGCGTCAAGAAGCGCCGCAAGCAGGACGCCGTCGAATCCGCGCGCAAGCTCCTCGATCGCGTAGGGCTGGCCGACAAGGCGAATGCGTATCCCGCCCAGCTGTCCGGTGGGCAGCAGCAGCGCGTCGCGATCGCTCGAGCGCTTGCGATGGACCCGAAGCTCATGCTGTTCGACGAGCCCACCTCGGCACTGGACCCCGAACTGGTCGGGGAGGTGCTGGACGTGATGAAGCGACTCGCGCTCGACGGCATGACGATGGTCGTCGTGACGCACGAGATGGGCTTCGCCCGCGAGGTCGCCGATCAGCTCGTGTTCATGGACGGTGGCGTCGTCGTGGAATCCGGCCCTCCTCGCGAGGTGCTCGCCAATCCGAAACATGGACGGACAAAGGCATTCCTGTCGAAAGTGCTGTAGTGGGCCCGGTCGGGTGGGACGCCGATCCGGAGGTCGCATCCTGGCCCGGGCTGCCGTCGCTCACCGATGACGTGCGGGCCGACGCCTGCGTGATCGGGCTGGGTGGTTCCGGGCTGGCCGCGGTACGGGCACTCGCCGAGCGCGGGCTGTCCGTGGTCGGCGTCGACGCCGGACGGGTCGCCGCAGGCGCTGCGGGGCGCAACGGTGGCTTCCTCCTCGGCGGTCCGGCGCTGTTCCTGCACGACGCGATCGAGCGCTGGGGTGCGGATGCGGCCGCGGGGCTGTACCGCGCCACCCTCGCCGAGCTGGACCGCCTCGAGGCCGAACTCGGTCCGCGGGTGATCGCGCGCAACGGTTCGATCCGGCTGGCCGGGCTGCCTGGCCGGGCCGCCGACG
>JAVHVL010000257.1:0-4900 GCA_032160565.1 Pseudonocardiales bacterium
AGCAGGGCTCCGTCCACTTCGAGGCGCTCGATGTGCGCGGCGATGTCCATGGTCGCGAGTGAAGCAGGTGGCTCAGACGAGGCGGTGCATCCAGCCGTGGGTGTCAGGCAATTCGCCGGTCTGCAGCCCGAGCAACCGCTCGCGCAGCCGCATGGTGATCGGACCCGGGCCGCCGTCACCGACGGTCCAGGAGCCCGCCGCGCTCTTCACCGACCCCACCGGCGTGATCACGGCTGCGGTGCCGCAGGCGAACACCTCGGTGATCGCTCCGGACGCGTTGCCCTCGCGCCACTCGTCGGTGGAGATCTTGCCCTCCTCGGCCGTGTACCCGAGCTCCTGCGTGACGGTCAGCAGCGAATCGCGGGTGACGCCCGGCAGCAGCGTGCCGGTCAGTGCGGGGGTGACGACGCGCGCACCGGGGCCGGAGCCGTAGACGAAGTACAGGTTCATGCCGCCCATCTCCTCGACCCAGCGGTGCTCCACCGCGTCGAGCCACACCACCTGGTCACAGCCCTGCTCCGCCGCGTACGCCTGCGCGATGAGCGACGCCGCGTAGTTGCCCCCGCACTTGGCCTCACCGGTTCCGCCGATCGCGGCGCGGGTGAACTCGGTGGACAGCCACACCGACACCGGCTCGACGCCACGCGGGAAGTACGCGCCCGCAGGCGAGGCGATGAGCAGGTAGCTGTAGGCGTTCGACGGCCGGACGCCGAGGCCGACCTCGGTGGAGATCATGAACGGGCGGAAGTACAGCGACTCGGTCGGATCCTCCGGCACCCAGCCCTGGTCGATCTCGGTGAGCGCGCGCAGCGACTCGATGAACAGCTCCTCCGGGAGTTCGGCCATGGCCAGCCGGCGGGCGGAGCGCTGGAACCGCGCCGCGTTCATCGCCGGGCGGAACGTGGCGATCGAGCCGTCCGGCTGCCGGTAGGCCTTGAGCCCCTCGAAGATCTCCTGCCCGTAGTGCAGCGACATCGTGGCCGGATCCAGCGTCAGCGGCCCGTACGGCAGCACCTGCCCCTCGCCCCAGCCGCCGTCGGCGGTCCAGTCGATGCGGACCATGTGATCGGTGAAGTAGCGGCCGAAACCCGGAGCGGCGAGGATCTGCGCCCGCTCCTGATCGCTGCGCGGGCTGGTATTGCGGGACACACTGAACGCCATAGTTGGACATCCTAGTTGCGGCGCGACAGGACCGAGGCAGCTATTTCGCCGAGATGGCCGCGTCCGTCGTCAGGATGGAGACGAGCGAGCCGATCTCCTCGTCGGTGCTGGCCAGCATCACCGCGGGCAGCGATTTGGCCAGCAGATCCTGCAACGCATCGCGGTCGAAGGTGCGCGTGTCGATCCAGCGGATGACGCACTCCTCCACGAACGCCACCCAGCCATGCACCGCCAGCTCGGCGCGCGGCCCCATCTGCAGCCCCATCGCGGCGACGACGCCGATGACCCGTTGGGCGAGCGTCGCGCGGGTCTCGTCGAAGATCGCGCGCATGTCCGCGTCGCCGCTCGCGGCGCCACGCACGAGAGACTTGTAGTTGTCCGGGTTCTCCTCGACGTAGTCGATGAACTCGCGCAGCGAGCCGTGCAGCGCCTCGATGGGGGGCTGCGACTCGTCCGGCTGGGTGCGGCGGATGAGCTCCTTGGCCGCGGCGCGTGCCACCTCGAGGTGGAACTCCTGCTTGGACGCGAAGTAGTGGAACAGCAGCCCTCGCGAGATGCCGGCCTGCTGGGCGATGTCCTCCACGGACAGCTCGTCGAGGGTGCGCGTCGCCAGCATCTCCACGCCCAGCTCGATCAGCTGCGCGCGCCGCGCCTCGGGGTTGAGCCGGACGCGCTTCTCGGTGGCCACGCCACGAGCCTAGCCGGTCTATTGAACGTGAGCCAACTATCTATTGACTGCAATTCAATGGCCGGTTACGGTCGACGCCATGACCCTGGCAGCTACCCGCCACGTGCACGTGCTCATCGTCGGCAGCGGCTTCGCCGGTCTCGGCGCCGCGATCAAGCTGGCGCAGGACGGGCGCGAGGACTTCCTGGTGATCGAACGCGGCAGCGAGGTCGGCGGCACCTGGCGTGACAACACCTACCCCGGCGCCGCGTGCGACGTCCCGTCGCACCTGTACTCCTACTCCTTCGAGCTCAACCCGAACTGGTCGCGCTCGTTCTCTCCGCAGGGAGAGATCCAGGACTACCTCCGCGGCACCGCCGCGAAATATGGCGTGCTGGACAAGCACCTGTTCGACACCGAGCTGCTCTCCGCGGAGTGGGACGACGAGGCGGCGCTCTGGCGCGTCCACACCACGCGCGGCACCTTCACCGCGGACGTCTTCGTGCCCGCGATCGGCGGGCTGTGCGAACCGGTCCTGCCGGACATCAAAGGGCTCTCCTCGTTCCGGGGCGAGATCTTCCACTCGGCACGGTGGAACCACGACGCGAGCCTCGACGGCAAGCGGGTGGCCATCATCGGCACCGGTGCCTCGGCCATCCAGATCGGGCCGGCCATCGCAGGCACCGTCGAGCAGCTGGACGTCTACCAGCGCACGGCGCCGTGGGTGATGCCGCGGCACGACCGGGCGTACTCGAAGGCGGAAAGCCTTGCGTACAAGCACATTCCTGGCCTGCAGCGGCTGGCGCGCGAGGCGATCTACTGGGGCCGCGAATCGTTCGTGCTCGGCTTCGCGTTCCAGCCCAAGATCCTGCTCGCCGCGCAGCGCGTGGCCCAGCGCAACATCGCGCGGTCGATCCACGACCCGGAGCTGCGCCGGCTGGTCACGCCGAACTGGCAGATCGGCTGCAAGCGCGTCCTGATCTCCAACGACTGGTACCCGATGCTCGCCCGGGACAACGTCGAGCTCGTCGCCGACGGCATCGCCGAGGTGCGCGAGGACGCGATCGTCGGCACGGACGGCACGGTGCGCGAGGTGGACGCGATCGTCCTCGCCACCGGGTTCCACGCCACCGACTCCCCCACGTACGACCTGATCAAGGGCGTCGGCGGGCAGGTGCTCGGCGATCTCTGGCGTGCTCGGGGGCAGAAGGCGTACAAGGGCGCGACCGTCGCCGGCTTCCCCAACATGATCTTCCCGATCGGACCCAACATGGGGCTGGGGCACAGCTCGATGGTCTACATGGGCGAGTCCGGCATCAACTACCTCTGCAGCGCCCTGCGCGAGATGGACCGGCACGCACTGGCGACCTTCGAGGTGCGCGAGGATGCGCAGCAGCAGTACAACACGAAGCTGCAGAAGAACATGAAGCAGACGATCTGGACGACCGGCGGCTGCTCGAGCTGGTACCTCGACGCGCACGGCAACAACACCACGCTGTGGCCGAGCTTCACCTTCGTGTTCCGGCACATCACCCGCAAGTTCGACCTGGCCGCCTATCGCACGACGGCCCGCGCCGACCGTCCCGGCGACGTACGCGAACTCCTCCCCGAAGGGCTCTCCGCATGAGTGGCGTCAACGGCAAGGTCGCGGTCGTCACGGGTGCCGCGTCGGGCATCGGCCGCGCGCTCGCGTACGAACTCGCCCGCCGCGGCGCCCGCCTGGCGATCAGTGACATCGACGAGGTGGGGCTCGCCGAGACGGCGAAGCACGCGCGGGTGATCGGCGCGACGGTGCACGAGCAGCGCCTGGACGTCACCGACCGCGCCGCCGTCCTCGCCTATGCCGGCACGGTGACCGCCGAATTCGGCGCGGTGCACCTCATGATCAACAATGCGGGCATCGCCTTCACCGGCGACATCGAGGAGATGACGTTCGAGCAGATCGAGCGCGTGATGGACGTCGACTTCTGGGGCGTCGTGAACGGCACGAAGGCCTTCCTGCCACACGTCATCGCGTCCGGCGACGGGCACATCGTGAACATCTCCAGCCTGTTCGGGCTGCTCGCGGTACCCGGGCAGGGCGCGTACAACGCGGCGAAGTTCGCCGTGCGCGGATTCACGGAGGCGCTGCGCGAGGAGATGCTCCTGGCCGGGCATCCGGTGCAGGTGACGTGCGTGCATCCCGGCGGTATCAAGACGGCCATCGCACGCAACGCCGGCGCGGTGGACGGGCAGGACGCCGCCGCATTGGCCGAGATCTTCGACAGCAAGCTGGCCAAGACGTCGCCGGACTCGGCGGCGAAGTCGATCCTGCGCGCCGTCACGAGGAATCGGCCGCGGGCCGTGGTCGGGCTGGATGCCAAGCTGCTCGACGTGCTGGTGCGGCTGCTCGGGCCGCGGTACCAGCGGCTGATGGCGTTCGCCGTGAAGCGGTCCGGCGCGCACCCCGATTCGATGCCGGTGGTGTCGGCCGTCGCCTCCGTAACCGGCTCCGCCTCCGTAACCGGCTCCGCGTCCGGCAAGGCGAGCGCCGCCGGCAAGGCGAGCGCCTGATGCACCTGCCCCGCCCGCTGGTCGTCGCCGTCTCCGTGCCGTTCTACCGGGTGGCGCTGCACCACCGGATGCCGCCGCGGTGGGGCCGGCCCCTGCTCACGTTGTCGGCGGCCGCGATGCGGATGCCGGCCGGGACGTGCGTGCGGCACATCCGATTGGGGGGCCGGCCCGCCGAGCGGGTCACGGTCGGCGCCAGCGAGCGGCCGCGGGCCGTCCTCTACCTGCACGGCGGCGGGTACACCGTGGGCTCGCCCCGGCTGTACCGCGCGCTGGCGGCCCACCTCGCGCGCTCGGCCGAGGCGGTCGTCCACACCCTGGACTACCGGCTCGCGCCCGAGGACCCGTACCCCGCCGCGCTCGAGGACGCCGCTGCTGCGTTCCGCGATCTCGTCCAGCAGGGCTTCGCGCCGGAGCGCATCGCGATCGTGGGGGACTCGGCGGGTGGCGGGCTGGCCGTCGCCGCCGCGCGCCTGGTCACCGACGAAGGGCTACGGCCGGCGGCCCTCGGCCTGGTGTCGC
>JAVHVL010000337.1:0-7878 GCA_032160565.1 Pseudonocardiales bacterium
GACCCGATCGGCGACCTGCCGGGCGCACATGTCGCCGCGCCGCTGTTGCTGCTCTCGACCGTTCCCCGCGGGCCATCATCGAACTGGCGCAACTCAGGAGCACGGAGATCTCCTCACCTTTCCCGCAACTGAGCAAGCGGGAGCTCGACATCCTCGAATTGGTGGCGCGCGGCCTCGACAACCAGGCCATCGCCCGCCAACTCGTGCTGACCTCGAAGACGGTTCGCAACCATGTCTCCAACGTGCTCGCCAAGCTCAACGCCGGCGACCGGTCCCAGGCCATCGTCCTGGCACGCCGTCGCGGATTCGGCGAGCCTGACTGAGACGCACCGGCCGTCGACCTCGCGAGCGGCACTAGATTTGGCTGCATCATGGCTACCTCCGCGGACGTCTCCGAGATCTCATTCACCGACCTCGGCTTGGATGAGCGGGTCCTTCGGGCACTGGCCGAGGTCGGTTACGAGAGCCCGTCCGCGATCCAGGCCGCGACGATCCCGCCGTTGATGGCCGGCCGGCACCTGGTCGGGCTGGCGCAGACCGGCACCGGCAAGACCGCGGCGTTCGCGCTGCCGATCCTGTCGCGAATCGACATGGCGCAGCGCGCGCCGCAGGCGCTCGTCCTCGCCCCGACCCGCGAGCTCGCGCTGCAGGTCTCCGAGGCCATCAACAAGTACGCGCACCACCTGCCCGGTCTGCACGTGTTACCCGTCTACGGCGGCCAGACCTTCGGGCCGCAGCTGGCCGGTCTCAAGCGTGGCGCTCACATCGTGGTCGGCACCCCGGGCCGGGTGATCGACCACCTGCAGAAGAAGACGCTCGACCTGAGCGAGCTGCGCTTCCTGGTGCTCGACGAGGCCGACGAGATGCTGCGCATGGGGTTCCAGGAGGATGTCGAGACGATCCTTGCCGACACCCCTGACGGCAAGCAGGTCGCCCTGTTCTCCGCCACCATGCCCGCGCAGATCCGCCGGATCGCGAAGAAGTACCTCACCGACGCGGTGGAGATCACCGTCGCCTCGAAGACGGTGACGGCGGCCAACACCCGTCAGCGCTACATCGAGCTGTCCTACCCGCGCAAGATGGACGCACTGACGCGCATCCTCGAGGTGGAGCCGTTCGAGGCGATGATCGTGTTCGTCCGCACGAAGCAGGCCACCGAGGACCTTGCCGAGCGGCTGCGGGCCCGTGGCTTCGACGCGGCGGCGATCAACGGCGATCTCGCGCAGGTCCAGCGCGAGCGGACGATCGGGCAGTTGCGCACCGGCGAGCTCGACATCCTCGTCGCCACCGACGTCGCCGCGCGAGGTCTCGACGTCGAACGGATCAGCCATGTCGTCAATTACGACATCCCGCAGGATGCCGAGTCCTACGTGCATCGCATCGGCCGTACCGGACGAGCCGGACGTGCGGGGGAGGCGCTGCTGTTCGTCACGCCCCGCGAGCGCCACCTGCTGAAGGCGATCGAGAAGGCGACCCGCCAGCCCGTCGCCGAGATGGTGTTGCCGTCCGTGGAGGACGTCAACGCGCGGCGGGTGGCGAAATTCGCCGACTCGATCACCGCCCGCCTCGGCTCGCCCGACATCGATTTCTTCCGCGGCCTCATCGAGGACTACCAGCGCGAGCAGAACGTGCCGATCGCCGACGTCGCCGCGGCCCTGGCCGTCATGGCTCAGGCCGACCGGGCATTGCTCCTCGAGGACGAGCCACCGCCCCCGCCCGCCACGACGAGGCCCAAGCGCGACGCTGCGCCGGACCGGCCGCCCCGCACGCGCAAGCCCCGCTCGGCCGTACCGATGGCCACGTACCGGATCCAGGTGGGGCGGCGGCACAAGGTGCAGCCGGGCGCGATCGTCGGAGCCATCGCCAACGAAGGCGGGTTGAGTCGCGGCGACTTCGGGCACATCGACATCCAGGTGGACCACAGCCTCGTCGAGCTGCCCGCCGACCTGTCCGACGATGTGTTCGAACGGCTGCGCCGCACGCGAGTGTCCGGCCAGCTCATCGGGCTGCGGCTGGACGAGCCCGCGAAGTCCAGCCACCGAAAGGGCCCGTCCAAGTCCGGCAAGGCCGCTGGCAAGCCCCGCACGTAGCGCTCCGACGCGGCCGCTACGTCTGCGTCTGGGTAGTGCGGATGACCGCGGTCAGCGCCGCGCCCCACACGCTGAGCCACTCGTCGAGCACCGGTGCAAGATCGTCGATCTGTGACTCGAGGACGTAGACACCCCGGGTCGGGCACGATGCACCGATCTCGATGAGGACGGGGCGCAGGTGCGTCTCGACGGCGAGCGTGTGCGCCGGTGACGCGCCGACCATCAGCGGCACGACCGCGCGGGCGCCGAGTTCGTCGCGGCCGAACTGATCCAGGAACGCCTTGAGCAGACCGGTGAACGACGCCTTGTAGACCGGCGATGCCACGACGACGAGGTCGCTCGCCAACACCGATGCCTTGGCCTCGGCGACGGCCGCGTCGCCCCAGGAGAGCAGCGCCGGTCCGAGCGGCGCGAGCTCGATGACGGACACTTCGCCGGGCAGCACAGCCTCGGCGAGCGCGACGCCGGCTGCGGCCGTGCGCGATCGGAGTCTGGGATTGCCGACCACCACCGTCGCTCGCACGGATGCTCAGAACTCCAAGAGGTTGTCGCGGAATTGCTCGTGCGTGTAGGAGGTGCGCACCAGCCCGCGACGCTGCAGTTCGGGGACGAAGCCGTCGGTGATCTCCGTGACGTAGCGCCGGTTGAGCTTCTTCTCCGGACTCGTGATGAGGAATCCGTCGCCCCCGACCTCGGCCATGAACTCCGCCATCTTGTCCGCCACCGTCTTGGGCGTGCCGACGAAGTCGTTCGCGCCGCCCATGCCGTCGTCGATGACGGCCTGGCGCAGCGTCTTGCCCTCGGCCCGCTTGGCAAAGGCCTCCAGGAAGCCGCGCTCTCCGTTGGTCGTGACGGGCGGGAGCGGCTCGTCGAGGTCGAAGACGGAGAAGTCGATCTCGGTGATCGAGCCCATCGTCGTCAGCACCAACTCGATGAACATCGGGTCGGACATCCAGCGCAACTTCTTGGCCTGGGCCTCTTCGAGGGTGTCGCCCACGATCGGTGCGATGAGGAACAGCACCTTGCAGTCGTCCGGCTTGCGCCCCTGGTCGACGAGCCGGGTGCGGATGTCGTCGCGGAACGCCTTCATGCGCTCCGGGGTGTTGGCCGTCGCGACGATGGTGTCGGCGAATCGTGACGCGAAGGCCCGGCCGGGCGGCGAGGCGCCGGCCTGGCACAGCACCGGATGACCTTGCGGCGCACGCACCGTGTTCAGCGGTCCGCGCGACCGGTAGTACTTGCCCTCGAAGTCGATCGTCCGAACCTTGGTGTGGTCGACGAACGTGCCGGTCTCGCGATCGCGGACCACGGCGTCCGGATCCCACGACTCCCACAACGCGGTCACCAGCTCGAGGTACTCGTTGGCCATCGCATAGCGCTCGTCGTGCTCGTAGAGCTTGTCCATGCCGAAGTTCTGCGCGGACCGGTCCTCGGCGGACGTGACGATGTTCCAGCCGAAGCGCCCGCGGGCGATGTGGTCGATGGTGGCGCACAGCCGCGCGAGCAGGAACGGCGGGTAGAAGCTCGTGGACATCGTCGGTACCACCCCCAGGCGCGAGGTCGCCTGGGCCATGAGAACCGCGAGCGGCACGGGGTCGTGCTTGGGGTTGATCCCGTGCTTGAGGTCGTTCGCCATGGTGCCACCCCATGCGGTGGACACCATCAGCTTGTCTTCGATGATCACGTAGTCGAAGCACGCCCGCTCGAGGTCTCTCGCCATCTCTACGTAGAAGTCGCCGGACATGTCACGTCCGCCGGCGCCCCAGGTGCCGCTCCAGTCGTCGGTGACGAAGTTGAGGAACCACGCCAGGTGGAACTTGTCCTCAGCCATTGATCCCAGCCTCCTGCCGCTCGCGGCTCAGCTCCGCCTCGCGGCTAAGCTCCGCCTCGCGGCTCAGCTCCGCCTCGCGGCTCAGCTCCGCCTCGCGGCCGAAGGAGTTCTTCTCCACCCATACCTCGGGCATGGAGATCTCCCCCTCAGCCAGGCGTTTCTGCAGGTACTTGAAGACCTGGACGGTCTGGGCGTAGAGGTGCTCGCCCGCGCGCAGCGCCACCTTGTCGGTGCCGTCCAGCCGAGCAAACCGCTCCAGCGGTGCGACGAGCACGTCGTAGTCGACATTGAAGAACAGCGGGAACGCATATCGCTCCTCGGCGACCTTGCGCACCCGGTGCGTGGTGGAGACGAACGCCCCGTTCGACCAGATCTCGAGCATGTCGGCGATGTTGACGATGAACGCGTCGTCCATCGGGGGTGCGTCGATCCACGCCCCGGCACCGTTGAGCACCTCGAGCCCCGGCTTCGTCGGCTTGAGGAGGGTGAACACCTCGAAGTCGGTGTGCGCGCCGATACCGATGGCGTCGGTCGGCTGGGGGTCGTAGGGGTAGTGGATGAGGCGCAGCTGGCTCGGAGCCTTGGTGACCATCGCGTCGAAGCACCCGGCCGGTTCACCCAGCGCGAGAGCGAACCCCTGCAGCAGCACCTTCCCGAATGCGAGTACGGCGTCGTAGTAGCGATTGACCGTCTCAGCCATCCCCGGCAGGTCGGGCCAATGGTTGGGGCCGACCATCGGGTTGCCGGCGAGGTAGTCCGGGTCGTCAGCGGGCAGCTCCAGGCTGAGATCGAACGCCTCCTTCAGGTCCGGCGGCTTCTGGTCCGGTGCGGCTTGTGCCGCAGCGAGGTATTCGCCCTCCTCACCCGTCGGCACGTAGCCCCGGTGGTTGGACGAATTGCCGATGTAGACCTGCATCTTCTCTTCCAGTGGCAGCGCGAAGAACTGCTTCGTCGCTGCCAGGAGATCGTCGAAGAGGCCCTGGCTGACGCCACTGCCGGTGACGTAGAGGAACCCCACCTCGCGGGCCGCCTTGCCCAGCTCTGCGGCGACGGCGCGCTGCTCTTCGGCTGTCCCGTAGAGACCTGACACGTCGACAACCGGGATTTCCTGGAAGCTGCTCAGCGTGGTCGGTGTGCTCATCGGCCAATCCACTTCGGTCGGCTCCCAGACATCTGCGGGCAGGCCTGGGAGAGCGAATCTCCCGGGCTTTTCCCCCGCCGTGGCGCACCGCGCGAGGCGATACGTGCGTCTCTTGGACCAGACCCGCGAGAGCGGCGGAACCCTAGACGCGCCCCACCCGGTCTGGAATGGGTCGCCATCCAGTGAACGGCCTCCGGGTTTCGGCGGAGACAGGATTCGATGACCTTGGTGTTACGGGGCCTGTCGATCACACCTTGGCGGTTCGTGCCCGTTCGGATCGCGGCCGCTCAGGCGACGGTTCCTCCGGACGCTGCCCGGTCGCCCGTCGGCAGGTGCGAGATCAGGCGTGCCGAGGCGGTGGTGCCGCGCTGCATGAGCTCGACGGGCAGGAGCGTCTGGGCACTCAGCTCCGGGTGGTTGCCGCCCATCCAGGCGAGCAGGGTTTTCGCCGCCAGCGCACCCATGCTGTTCAGCGGGACCCGCACGGTGGTGAAGGCCGGGGTCAGGCGGTGCATGAAGTCGGCATCGTTGTAGCCGGTGATGGACACGTCCCGCGGGCACTCGATGCCGTGCTCGGCAAGTGCCTCCTTCGCACCGATCGCCAGCAGGTCGTTCGCCGCGACGATCGCTGTGAAGGAGGTCCCGCGCTCCAGCGCGGCATTGACGGCATCCGCGCCCGCCTGCTCCGTGTACGACGGGCATTCCACGACCGCGCGGCCGATCGGCAGGCGGCGGGATCGCATGGCCTGGCGGAAGGCGCTCGTCCGCTCTCGCCCCGTCGACGTGTCGGACGGGCCGGCGAGGTGCAGGATCGCGCGGTGCCCGAGCTGTTCGAGATGCTCGACGCACATCTCGATGCCATGCCGATCGTCACCGCCGATGTACGGGAAACGGGCAGCGTCGTTGCGGCGGTTGACGAGGACGGTGGGCACCTCCGCCTCGGCGAGCTCGTCGAGCACCGGGTCCTTCCACCTGGCGGTGGCGATGATGAACCCGTCGACGCCGCGTGCTCGCATGGCCGCGACCTGAGATCGCTCCGTCTTGGGGTCGTTGTTGGTGTCGGTGAGCACCAGGGTGTAGTTCGACTCGGCGAGGACCTGTTCGGCGCCGCGCACGATGTGCGGGAAGAGCGGGTTCGTGATGTCGGGGACCACCAGCGCGACGACGAACGACCGGGATGTGCGCAGACCCCGAGCCAAGGTGTTCGGCACGTAACCGAGCTTTCGCGCCGCGCGCTCGACCCGACGAACCGTCTGCGGGCTCACCTCCTCGCGGGCCGCCGGGTTCAGCGCCCGCGACGCGGTACCGGTGTGCACGCCGGCCTCCCGCGCGACATCCACCAGTCGGACCTTGTTCACGGCGACGATCATAGCGGGACGCGCCCGGAAATGCGGCGACTCTCTGCAATCGGTTGTGAGGCCTGACGAGCTTGCCCGACGCGGCTGCAAAACTGACCTATTGACATCACCTCCATCGCGAGGCAGTCTTGCCGCAATCGATTGTGTCACCCCAGTTGCGGAATCGCGACGCACTGGTTACGACGCTCACGTCGAGATCCCATCCACTCTCCCGGGAGAGGTACCCCGATGACGAACCACAATCGTTTGTGGCAAGGATCCGTGCTCGCGTCGGCGGCCATTGCCGTGGCGCTGGTTGCGGGCTGCGCATCCAAGGGCGGCGGTGCGGCGTCGGCCCCGACGGGAGGCTCGTCGAGCAAGCAGTTGGTGATCGGCGCGTCGGTCTCGCTGACCGGAGACTTCTCCGACTCCGGCAAGGCGGTGCAGCGTGGCTACCAGCTGTGGGCCGACACCGTGAACGCCAAGGGCGGCATCCTGGGCCGCAAGGTCCAGCTGAAGATCGTGAATGACGCGTCCAGCCCGACCCAGGTCGTGACGAACTACCAGAACCTGATCAACAAGGATCACGTCGACCTGACGTTCGGTCCGTTCTCGACGTTGCTGACGATCCCGGCCTCTCAGGTGGCGAAGCGTTACGGGTACGCGTTCCTTGCCCCTGCGGGCGGCGGGCCGAAGGTGTTCGAGCAGAAGCTGAACAACTTCTTCTTCGTCCAGCCTGCGCCCACGACCCAGTCCGGCGACGTGTTCGCCTCCTACGTCCTCAGCCTGCCGGCCGATCAACGTCCGAAGACGGCCGCCTACGCTGAGCTCGACGACCCGTTCTCGGCCCCCATCGCCGAGAACATCCGGCAGAAGTTCGAGGCCGCCGGCATCCGCACCGTGTACAAGCAGGTGTACCCGTCGGAGACAGCTGATCTGTCCCCGGTGATGAGCGCAATCGCCGCGAAGCATCCGGACGTTATTGTCGGCGGCACGCAGAACGAGGACGCGTACGCCCAGGTCAAGAGCCTGGTGCAGCTCAAGTTCAGCCCCAAGTTCATGTTCCAGTCCAATGGCGCCAACTCGCCGCTGGAATTCCCCGACAAGGTCGGTCGCGGGAACACCACCGGCATCATGTCGGCAGCCGACTGGTTCCCGGGCTCGACTGCGTCGGGCAGTGCCGACTTCACCGCTGCCTACATCAAGAAGTACGGCGGTACCGCGCAGAGCGTCGACGACAGCAGCGCCGAGGCCTACGCGACCGGTCAGCTGATCGAGGCGGTCGCCGCGAAGACACACAAGATCGACAATGCGACGATCATCAGCTCGCTGCACTCCGGCAGCTGGCCGACCCTGCTGGGCAACCTGTCCTGGTCGGCCGACGGCGCCCCGAGCGGCGAGTTCAACCTCGTGCAATGGCAGCAGGGCAAGCTGGTGCCCGTCTACCCCTCGTCGGTGGCGCAGGCGTCGCCGGTGGCC
>JAVHVL010000362.1:0-3620 GCA_032160565.1 Pseudonocardiales bacterium
GCCGTCGTCGTCCTTCTTCGCGCCGTCGCCGGCGAAGTAGTAACCCTGTTCGGCAAAACGCGACCAGTACGTCTCGCGGAACCGGTCGGGGTCGCCCCAGATGCCGCGCAGCATCGACGGCCAGGGCTCGGTGAGCACGAGGAACCCGCCGCCGCCGTTGGGCACCGCCACACCCTCGCTGTCGACCACGTCCGCGCCGACGCCTGGCAGCGGCCGGGTGGCCGAACCGGGCTTGGCCTGCGTGACGCCGGGCAGCGGGCTGATCATGATCGCGCCCGTCTCCGTCTGCCACCAGGTGTCGACCACCGGAGTGCGGTCGCCGCCGATCACCCGGCGGTACCAGACCCATGCCTCGGGGTTGATCGGCTCACCGACGGAGCCCAGCAGCCGCAGCGTGGACAGGTCGAACTTCGCCGGGATGTCCTCGCCCCACTTCATGAAGGTCCGGATCGTGGTGGGTGCGGTGTAGAGGATGCTCACCTTGTACTTCTGGATCATCTCCCACCAGCGCCCCTCGTGCGGCGTGTTGGGCGTCCCCTCGTACATGAACGAGGTGGCGCGGTTCGCGAGCGGGCCGTAGACGATGTAGCTGTGCCCGGTTACCCAGCCGATGTCGGCGCCACACCAGTACACGTCCTTGTCCGGCTTGAGGTCGAAGACGGCGTGATGGGTGTACGCGACCTGGGTGAGGTAGCCACCGGAGGTGTGCAGGATGCCCTTCGGCTTGCCCGTCGTGCCGGACGTGTACATGACGTAGAGCGGGTGCTCGGCATCGAACGCCTCCGGCGTGTGCTCGGCGGACTGGCGCTCGACGACGTCGTGCCACCACATGTCGCGCCCCTCCGTCCAGCCGACGTCCTGCCCGGTACGGCGTACGACGACGACGGAGCGGACGTCCGGGCACTTCACCAGCGCCTCGTCCACGGCCGGCTTGAGCGCGGAGGGCGCCCCGCGGCGGTAGCCACCGTCGGCGGTGATCACGACCCGCGCGTCGCAGTCGAGGATGCGATCGACGAGTGCGGTGGCCGAGAAGCCGCCGAACACCACGGTGTGCGGCGCGCCGAGTCGCGCGCAGGCCAGCATCGCGATCACCGTCTCGGGGATCATCGGCAGGTAGATCGCGACGCGGTCGCCGGCCTGCACGCCAAGCTCGGTCAGCGCGTTGGCGGCCTTGCAGACCTCCGCGGTGAGCTCGGCGTACGTCAGCGTGCGGGTGTCGCCCGGCTCGCCCTCCCAGTGGTAGGCGATCTGGTCTCCGTGGCCGGCCTCGACGTGCCGGTCGAGGCAGTTGTACGCGACGTTCAGGCGGCCACCGACGAACCACTTGGCGAAGGGCGCCCCGGACCAGTCCAGCGCCTGCGTCCACCGCGTCGACCAGCTGAGCCGATCGGCCTGCTTCTCCCAGAACGCGAGCCGGTCGGCCGCGGCCTCCTGATAGGCGGCCTCGCCGACGTTCGCCGCGGCAGCGAACTGCGGCGACGGCGGGAAGCGGCGCTCCTCGTGGGCA
The DNA here is from genome assembly GCA_032160565.1 of Pseudonocardiales bacterium. Taxonomy (GTDB): domain Bacteria; phylum Actinomycetota; class Actinomycetes; order Mycobacteriales; family Jatrophihabitantaceae; genus RYN-117. Next base: position 1,508 of record JAVHVL010000362.1, read on the forward strand.
AGGTTGGAGATTGTCTCGCTCATGGCTGATGAACTTAGCGTGGCTTCGGAGCGTCATCGCCCGTAGGTGCGGTTGCCCGGCGTAGCGGGGAGCATGAGCGCATGCCTCGCCTGACGCTGTCCGGCATCGTGCTGGACTCACCTGACGCCCGTACCCTCGCAGCGTTCTACCGACAGCTGCTCGGCTGGTCGGTACAGCAGGACGAACCGGGGTGGGTGAAGCTTGCCTCGCCGGACGGCGGGGCGGGGTTGTCGTTCCAGTCGGAGGCGCAGTACGTGCCGCCGGCCTGGCCGGCGCGGCCTGGCGAGCAGCAGATGATGGTGCACCTCGACATCGAGGTGGACGACGTCGAGGCCGCCGGTGCACACGCCGTCGCGGCGGGGGCGGCGCTCGCGGAGTGTCAGCCGCAGGACTCCGTGCGGGTCTACCTCGATCCGGCCGGCCACCCGTTCTGCCTGTTCGTCAACGAGTGATCGCTAGCGCGGGCACGGGCGCCGCGGGAATAGGCGCCGCGGCGCGTCTCTTGGCGTCGGTATGGAGCTTGACGACGCACTCGCCCTGGCCCGATCACACCGGCAGTCGGTACTCGTGACGATCAAGAGAAACGGGCGGCCGCAGCTGTCCAACGTGCTCCACTCGCTCAGCGACGACGGGCTGATCCGGATCTCCACGACCGCCAGCCGCGCCAAGACGAAGAACGTGTCACGCGAGCCGTGGGCGGCGCTCCACGTCAACGGGGACAACTTCTATACGTACGCGGTGCTGGAGGGGACGGCTCAGCTGTCGCCGGTGTCCGCGCATCCTGACGACGCGACCGTCGATGAGCTCGTCGACCTCTACCGCGCGCTGGCCGGTGAGCACAAGGACTGGGCTGAGTACCGCGCCGCGATGGTCACCGACGGGCGGCTGGTGATCCGCTTCTCCCCCACTCGCGCCTACGGGATGCCATGATCAACTCGCGTCCGGCGGTCCTGCCCGTGACTGTCGGAATGTGCCAAGGTGCGAGGCGTTCGCGCTGATTGCGAGCACCGTGGATAACATGCACCACCCACTTCGCCACGGTGCGATCATGCTGGACATGCCGTAAGGCAAACGCCCTAATGTCCCGGCGACGTGCTCGGCTCAGAACGGTGGTGGGTCGGGGTCCGTGTCTGTCGTTCTGTCGGCGGGATAGGTGGCGGCGGGTCTCAGGTAGCTGCGCCCTGACGGACTGGTCCATCGGGTGTCGCCGCCGCGGGTTGCTGACCGCCCCCGCCCGCAACATGGCCATCCTGGCCGGGCTGCGCTGCAACTGCCGCGCCATCCCGATCAACCCCGACGCGGCCGGGCCGGACACCGTCAACGCGCACGCGAGCTCCTCGCTCAGCCAGCACCTGTCCAACCTGCCCGCCGCCGCGTCGGCATCCGCCTGCGCGCGCGTGGCCAGCGCCTCGTGCAGCCCGCGTAGAAGAACGACAGCTGCCTACCGATCGCGGCGAGGTACTCCATGAAGCACCGCTGATGGGTAGGTTCAGACGGGTCAACACCTCCGACGACCTGGGAGCACCGCGATGGGCAAACGGCATCAGTCAGACGTCGCCAAGGCCGCGACCGCTACCGGCGAGGCGCTGAGCTCCGCCGTCGAGAGTGCGGGCGAAACCGTGACCGCAACGGTGAACGCGATCGCCGAGCGCGGTCGCAAGGCGCGCAAGGCCGCTCGCGCGGAAGCCGAAGCGCGGCGCAAGGCCGCGAAGAAGCAGGCGAACAAGCGCAAGCAGCGAGCCGGCAAGCTGATCGACGGCGTCAAGGCCGACGCCGCGTTCCGCTCTGATGCGTTGGCCGCCGCGGCGAGCGGCAAGCCGAAGCGGAGCAAACGGAAGAGGCGGCTCCTCGGCTTGCTGGGGCTCGTCGGTGCCGCGGCGCTCGCGGCCCGTGCGCGCGGCATGCAGCCGGGGCAGTCTGGGCAGCCGCATCGGTAACGGCAGTTGGGTCAGTAAGGGCAGTTGGCTCAGTCAGGCCAGTGGCCTCGGGCTCGGTAAGGCCAGTGGCTTCTAGGCCAACTGCCTCGTAAGGGGCAGCCGCCTCGCACGGATCAGTGCGGCTGGTGCGTCGCGGCGTGCAACGCGCGGAGCCG
>JAVHVL010000488.1:0-9926 GCA_032160565.1 Pseudonocardiales bacterium
TGTCGGCGCACGACTCCGCGCGCGCGGCGGTCCGCGGCGGGCCGTCGTCGGGTGCGGTGCGGCGTATCCGGTTGACGACCAGGCCGGCCAGCGGCATCCGCTCGTCCGACAGCCGCTCCACGAAGTAGGACGCCTCGCGCAGGGCGTCGGGCTCCGGCGCCGCCACGACGACGAACGCGGTGCCGGGCGCCTTGAGCAGCTCGTAGGTGTGCTGCGCCCGCTCCCGGAAGCCACCGAACATCGACTCGAGCGCCGTGACGAACGACGCCACGTCGGTGAGCAGGTCGCCGCCCAGGACCTTCGTGAACACTCTGGCGAACACGCCCACCGACGCGGTCACGACCTTGACGTAGGCCTTGCCACCCGCGCGCGCGGGTGCGGTCAGCATCCGGATCATCCGCCCGTCCAGGAAGCGGCCGAGGCGGTTGGGCGCGTCGAGGAAGTCCAGCGCGGAGCGCGAGGGTGGCGTGTCGACGATGATCAGGTCCCACTCGTTCGTGGCGGCCAGCTGCCCCAGCTTCTCCATCGCCATGTACTCCTGCGTGCCGGCGAAGGAGGAGGACAGCGTTTGGTAGAAGGGATTCTCGAAGATCGCGGCGGCGCGCTCCGGCGTGGAGTGCTCGACGACGACCTCGTCGAACGTGCGCTTCATGTCGAGCATCATCGCGAACAGCTGACCGTTCTCGACGCCCTTCACCTCGCGGGGGGTGTTGTCCAGCTCGGTCAGCCCCATCGATTGCGCCAGCCGCCGGGCCGGGTCGATCGTGAGCACGACGGTGCGGCGGCCGGCCTCGGCGCCGAGCACGCCCATCGCGGCGGCCGTGGTGGTCTTGCCGACGCCGCCGCTGCCGCACGTGACCACGATCCGGGTCTTCGGATCGCACAACAGCGCCGCCACGTCCAGCTTCTTCGGCTGCGTCATGCCGGGATCCGGAAGTAGGCAGCCAGGTCGTTCAGCTCGCCCAGCTCGACGGGCGGGTTGACGTCGGGCAGCTGGATGCGCGGCGCGGTCACGGCGTCCAGGCGCCGGGCGTTCTCCTGTTCGATCTGCTGCCGCTCGGCGTACTCGCCCATCTCGTGCGCGAGGGCCGGTGCGTAGCTGACCGGTACGGCCACCTTGCGCAGCCCGGCGGCGAGCAGCTTGCTGTCGACGCTGCCGTCCGCGCCGAGGAGCCCGGGCGGGATGAGCGCCGGCCGCGCGCGGTTGACGACGACGGCGCCGAGCTGGAAGCCGCCCGCGGTGAGCTCGCCCGCGGCATCGATCGTCTCCTGCACCGGCATCTCCTCCAGCAGGGTGACGAGGTGGACGGCCGTCTGCGGCCCGTGCAGCAGCTCGATCACCCCGGCGCTCTGCCGGTTGATCGGCCCGAACTTGGTGAGGCTGGCGACCTCCTTCGTCGCATCCAGGAACTGCCGGATGCGGCCGGTCGGCGGCGCGTCGAGAACGACGGCGTCGTACGCGGTGTGTCCGTCTGGATTGGTCCGGGTGACGGATTCCTTGACCTTGCCGGTCAGCAGCACGTCGCGAAGGCCGGGCGCGAGCGTGGTCACGAAGTCGACGGCACCCATCTTCTTCAGCCCGCGCGCCGAGCGCTTCAGCCCGTAGAACATGTCCAGGTACTCGATCATCGCCAGCTCGGCGTCGATGGCGAGCCCCCACAGCTGCCCGCCGCGGGCGGTGGCGGCCAGGCGATGCTCCTCGTAGGGCAGCGCCGGCACGTCGAACAGCTGCGCGATCGCCTGCCGCCCCTCGACCTCGATCAACAGCACCTTGCGGCCACCCGATGCCAGCGCCAGGGCCAGGGCGGCGGCGACCGTGGTCTTGCCGGTGCCGCCTTTGCCTGTGACGACGTGCAGCCGCGCGCGCGGCGGGATGCCGGCGACCAGCTCGGAGCCGGTTGCGGGCGCAGCGATCGGGGACGCCATCCAGCCAGCCTAGGAGACTGGTGGGGCGGCGGGCGCGACGGCCGGGACTGGGCCGGGCGTACCGCACAGCCACCGGATACGGTCGCAGCCATGGATGGTGCACTGGCCAGGCTGGCCGAACTGGGTATCACGCTCCCCGACGTGGTGCCGCCGGTGGCCGCATACGTGCCGGCGGTGCGTAGCGGGTCGCTCGTCTACACGTCGGGGCAGCTGCCGATGGTCGACGGCGCGCTGCCCGCCACCGGCAAGGTCGGCGGTGCGGTCACGCCCGAACAGGCCCGGCCGCTCGCCCGGGCGTGCGCGCTGAACGCGCTGGCGGCGATCCATGCGCTGGTCGGGCTGGACTCGGTGGTCCGGGTGGTGAAGGTGGTGGGGTTCGTCGCCTCGGCGCCCGGCTTCACCGGCCAGCCCGCGGTCGTCAACGGGGCAAGTGAGCTGCTCGGCGAGGTATTCGGCGAGGCCGGGCGCCACGCCCGCTCCGCGGTCGGCGTGGCCGCACTGCCGCTGGACGCCCCGGTCGAGGTCGAGCTGATCGTCGAGGTCCGATGACGGAGGTGCAGATTCGCGATGCGGCCACGGTGGTGCTGCTGCGCGACGGTGCGGAGGGGGTCGAGACCTGGCTGCTCACCCGGGTGGACCAGATGGCCTTCGCGGCGGGGATGACCGTGTTCCCGGGCGGGCGGGTGGATCCGGCAGACGCCGACCTGCCGGTCAGCGGGGCGGCCGGAGCCGCCGTCGCGGCCCGTTTCGGGTGCGACGAGGGGCTGGCTCGCGCGCTGCTCGGTGCCGCGGTGCGGGAGACGTTCGAGGAGACCGGCGTGCTGCTCACCACCCCGGCGGCCGCGCTGCTCGACGCGGTCGCCGACGTCGAGGCGGGGCGGATGGCGTTCGGGGAGCTGCTGCGCGAGCACGGGCTGACCGTGGATGGCGAGGCGCTGCGGCCGTGGGCTCGCTGGGTGACGCCGGCCGGCGAGGTGCGCCGCTACGACACCCGGTTCTTCGCCGGTGCGCTGCCGGACGGTGCCGAGGCGCACGACTTGACGAGCGAGTCGTCGGCCGCGTCCTGGGTCGGTGTCGGGGCGGCGCTGGAGCAGGTTCAGCGGGGCGAGCGGATGATGCTCCCGCCGACGCTGGCCACACTGGCGTCGATCGTCGCCTTCCCGACCGTCGCGGAGGCGCTGGCGGCGGCGGAGGCGCGTTCGCTCGAGCCGGTGCGCCCGACCATGCGCGTCACCGAGACCGAGATCGTGGCCGAGCTGCCCGACGGCACCTCGTTCTCGATGCCGCGGAGGTGAAGCGATGACACATCCTTCGTACGAGCGGGTGCGGCAGGTGACGCCCACCGCCGCCGTAGTGCTCGCGGACAATCCCGGCCCGATGACCCTCGAAGGCACGAACACCTGGCTGTTGCGTGCGCCCGGCGACGAGTCCAGCATCGTCGTCGACCCCGGTCCGGACGACGAGGCGCACCTCGCCGCGGTTGCCGCCGCGGCGGGGCAGGTGGCCACGATCCTGCTCACCCACGGCCACCCCGACCACAGCGCGGGCGCCCGGCGGCTGCACGAGCTCACCCGCGCTCCGGTGCGGGCCCTGGACCCGGCGCACCGCCTCGGCGACGAGGGGCTCGTCGAGGGGGACGTCGTCGCGGCCGCGGGCGTCGAGCTGCGGGTGTGGGCGACGCCCGGCCACTCCTCGGACTCGCTGTCGTTCCTGCTCGACCCGCGCGACGGGGCGGCGGCCGGCATCCTCACCGGCGACACCATCCTCGGGCGCGGGACAACGGTGGTCGCCTATCCGGACGGCGACCTGCGCGCGTACCTGGCTTCGCTGCATCGGCTGCAGGCCCTGGGCGACGCGACCGTGCTCCCCGGCCACGGGCCGGAGCTGCCCCGTGCCGGTGAGGCAGCGGCGGCATATCTCGCGCACCGCGAGCAGCGGCTGGACCAGGTGCGGGCAGCACTCGCCGAGCTGGGGCCGGACGCCGAGCCGCGGGCCGTCGTCGAGCTCGTGTATTCCGACGTCGATCAGGTGCTCTGGTGGGCCGCCGAGCTGTCCGTGCGCGCCCAGCTGGCGTACCTGCGCGAGCGTCCTTAGCCTGCTCGGCCGAGTGACGTATCCACGGATCGAGTGACGGATCCACGGATCGAGTGACGGTCAAAAACACGTCACTCGGTGTGCCGATACGTCACTCGGCGAGGTTGGAGCGGACGGCCTCAGCGGGCGCGGCGGGCCAGCCGCTCGCGGTCGAGGATGACGACGCTCTTGCCCTCCAGTCGCAGCCACCCCCGCGACGCGAAGTCGGCCAGCGCCTTGTTCACCGTCTCCCGCGACGCGCCGACCAGCTGCGCGAGCTCCTCCTGGGTGAGGTCGTGCGTGACGCGCAGCTGACCGCCGTCGACGGAGCCGAAGCGCTGCGCCAGCTGCAGCAGCTGCTTGGCGACGCGGCCCGGCACGTCAACGAAGATGAGGTCGGCGAGCATCGTGTTCGTGCGCCGTAGCCGCCGCGCGACGACGCGCAGCAGCTGCATGGCGATCTGCGGACGGTCCTGCACCCACTTGGTCAGCGCCGCCTTGGGCAGGCGGGCCAACCGGGCGTCGGTGACGACGGTGGCGGTGGCGGTGCGCGGCCCCGGATCGAACAGCGACAGCTCGCCGAACTGGTCGGACGGCCCCATCACGGCAACCAGGTTCTCGCGGCCGTCGGAGGAGCGGCGCCCCAGCTTCACCTTGCCGGACAGCACGATGTAGAGGCTCTCGCCGGGCTCGCCCTCGCTGAAGAGGGTGGCGCCGCGCGGCGCGTCGATGATCTCGAATTCACCCGCCAAAGCCTCGACGGCCTCCGGGTCGACACCTTGGAAAAGCCCGGCCCTACGGAGAACCTCGTCCACGTCAGCTCCTCTTCGCCCGCGTCCTTGCGAGGCGCGTCACAGTCTCGCGCAGTGTAAGGCATTCCGGCGTACAAGCCGCCGGGGGAGAGGGTCTCACGGGTTGGGGTCGCTCGTGGCCGATCTGCGCAACCGACCCAGCCCCAGCCGTTGACGGAACCGGGAAAGTGCTGACTCCGTGCCCTCGCGGACGAATGTGTCGAGCTCGTCGGGGCTGGCATCGTCCAGGAACTGCTCGATAACACGTTCTTCGGCGACGCGGCTGAGCGGCTCCTCGACCCGCCCCATGAGGAGCATGAAGCCGAGAAGTACGAATGGGAACAGCAGCAGCAGGAAACCGATCATCGCGACACCATTGTGCCGTAGACGGCCGTCGGGGATCGGGCGGCAAGGGCGTGTCCGGGCGTCCTCGTAGGCTGGCGGCGTGCCGGTCACCGAGGAAACCCCGCTCGCGCTGAAGCGACGAGCCCGCAGGATCAACCGCGAGCTCGCCGTCACCTACCCCGACGCGCACATCGAGCTGGACTTCACCAACGCGCTCGAGCTGTCCGTCGCGACCATCCTGTCCGCGCAGTGCACGGACAAGCGGGTGAACGAGGTGACCCCCGCGGTCTTCGCGAAGTACCGCACCGCGGCCGACTACGCCGCTGCCGACCGCAACGAGCTCGAGGAGCTGATCCGCCCAACCGGCTTCTTCCGGAACAAGACCACGTCGTTGATCAAGCTGGGGCAGGCGCTCGTCGAGAACTTCGACGGCGAGGTACCGCGCACCCTCAAGGAGCTGGTGACGCTGCCCGGCTTCGGCCGCAAGACGGCCAACGTGGTCCTCGGCAACGCATTCGGCATCCCCGGCATCACCGTCGACACGCACTTCGGCCGGCTGGCGCGGCGCTGGGGCTGGACCGCCGAGACCGACCCGGTGAAGGTCGAGCTGGCGATCAACGAGCTGATCCCCAAGAAGGACTGGACGATCCTGTCGCACCGCGTGATCTGGCACGGCCGGCGGATGTGCCACTCGCGCAAGCCGGCGTGTGGCGCCTGCCCGCTGGCCCGCTGGTGCCCGTCCTACGGCGAGGGGCCGACCGATCCCACCGTCGCGGCGAAGCTGGTCCGCAGCGCCTCGCAGATGATGGAATCCATGGAGTGATCCCGCTGGAGGGGCTGCCGGCCTGGATCCGGCCGCTGGCGGTGGCTGCCCGGGAGGTCGGCGTCGCCGATGTGGCGCGCTTCGCCCCGCCACCCGACGGCGGCGGCCGCGAGTCCGCGGTCCTGATCGCGCTCACTTGGACCCTCGACGGCGGCCCGAGCGTGCTGCTCATCCAGCGCGCCGCCGACATGCGCACGCACGCCGGACAGGTCGCGTTCCCCGGTGGCGCCGTCGATCCGGCCGACCCCACCCACGTCTCCGCGGCACTGCGGGAGGCGGAGGAGGAGGTGGGGCTGGATCCGGCGAGCGTGCACGTGATCGCCGAGCTGCCGCCGATGTTCCTGCCGCCCTCAGGCTTCGTGGTCACCTCGGTGCTGGCGTGGTGGTCGGACGCGCACCCCGTCGCGCCGGTCGACGAGGCCGAGGTGGCGGGCGTCGCACTGGTGCCGATCAGCGAGCTCACCGATCCGGCAAACCGGTTCCGCGTCGTGCACCCCTCCGGCTGGGTCGGCTCCGGCTTCGAGGCCCGCGGGCTGTTCATCTGGGGCTTCACCGCCGGGTTGCTGGATCAGCTGCTCACGCTCGGTGGTTGGGCGCAGCCGTGGGACGAGGCGCAGCAGCGTCCGCTGCCCAGCGCGGTGTCCGGCGTGCGCGCCACCCGGCCGAGGACGCCCTGAACCGGCCGCTCAGCGCCCGCCGGTACCGTCCATGCATGGCCCCGTCCCGTCGCGCGCGTGTGACGGCGGTCGTCCTGGCCGGCGCGCTGCTCACCGCCTGCACGAATTCCCAGTCCTCCGCCAGCCGCCGCCCCCACGTCGGCTCAGCAACGGCATCGATGGTCGACGGCGTCCAGCAGGTCACCGTCCAGGCCACGAGCACCTACCGCTTCATCCCCTCGACGATCACGGTGCATCCGGGCACGGTGCGGGTCGTCGTCGTCAACACCGGCAAGCCCGGAAGCGCCGCGCCGCACGACTGGTCACTGCTCGGGCTGCCCGGCACCCCGGTCACCACGCCGCTGGCGCCCGCGGGGTCGACGGTGTCCGTCACGTTCACCGCGCCGAGCGCCGGCACGTACACCTACGTGTGCACCATCCACCGCAAACAAGGGCAGACGGGCAAGCTCGTCGTCCTTCCGAACTGACGGCGACTGCGGTGAACCTGCTCGACATCATCATCATCCTGGCCGCAATTGCCTATGGAATAGGGGGATTCCGCAACGGTGCCGTCGTCGGGCTGTTCTCGATGATCGGCTTCTTCGGCGGGGCGATCATCGGCGCGCAGCTCGCCCAGCCGCTCGGCTCGCGGCTGGCGAACGGGCGCGCCCAGATACCGGTGGCGATCGTCTGCGTGCTGTTCGTGTCGATGCTCGGGCAGCTCGCCGGCGTCTGGGTCGCGGGGCACATCAAGCGCCGCATCGTCCGCGACCATACCCAGGCGCTGGACTCCGGCGTGGGTTCGGTGCTCGGTGTCCTGTCCGTGCTGCTCGTCGCCTGGATGGTGGCGGTGCCGCTCGCCTCGTCGCCGTACCCGACGCTGTCGTCTGCCGCGACCCACTCGCGGATCGTCCGTGGCATCAACGACGTCATGCCGCGCGACGTGCGCACGCTGTACGCGTCGCTGCGGACGTTCCTGGACCAGAGCGGCTTCCCGCCGGTGCTCGGCGACCTGCCGTCGACGAATCTCATCAACGTCGCCCCTCCGGACGCCACGCTGCCTCCGGCGGTGCGGGCGCAGGTGCGCAAGGCCAGTGCATCGGTCTTCAAGATCTACGGCCAGGCGCCGTCGTGCCAGCGCGGCATCGAGGGGAGCGGCTTTGTCTACGCGCCGCACCGCATCGTCACCAACGCACACGTCGTGGCAGGCACCTCGCAGGTGGTCGTGCAGGTGACGAACGAGAAGAGGTTGCCCGCGACCGTCGTGGTGTACGACCCGAAGCGCGACGTCGCCGTGCTGGACGTGCCGGGGCTCGACGCGCCGGTGCTGAAGTTCTCCGCGACCGCCGCGTCGACCGGTGATCCGGCCGTCGTGCTCGGCTATCCGGAGGACGGGCCGTTCACCGTGAAGTCCGCGCGGGTGCGGTCGCACACCACCATCGTCGGCAACGACATCTACGGCAACGGCGGCGTCCGCCGCGACATCTACAGCATTCGGGCCGTGGTGCGCAGCGGGAACTCCGGCGGCCCGCTGCTGGCGGACAACGGGACGGTGCTGGGCGTCGTGTTCGCCACGGCGCTTAACTCCAGCGACACCGGCTACGTGCTGACCGACGGCGAGATCGCGCCGGACGTCGCGGCCGGGCTGACCGCCACAGCGCGGGTGTCCACCGGTGGCTGCACGCCGTAACCGGCCGCCCCTAGCTGCTCAGCTTGGCCCAGCGGATCAGCTCGCCGCTGACCAGTTCGGGGACCTCGTTCTGCGGGAAGTGCCCCACACCGTCGAGCACTCGCCACTCGTAGTCCCCGGTGACGTACTGCCCCGAACCCTGGGCCGTGCCGGGCAGCACGCAGCCGTCGAAGTCGCCGTGCAGGTGCAGCACGGGGGCAGCGATCGGCGTGCGCAGCGACTGGGCGAAGCGCCGGCCGTCGGTGCGCGGCAGCGAGCGGACCAGCCAGCGGAAGTACTCCGACGCGCAGTAGGCCACCGGATGGATGCGCATCGCCTCGGCGTAGCGCGCCACGTCGGCGACATAGCCCGGCGTGCCGCGCCACTTCGGCCCGGTCCAGCGGTCGAACAGCTCCCGGACGTAGTCACCGTCTCGGGCCAGCAGCCCTTCCGGGCGGCGGGGCACCTGGAACGTGCGCAGCGCGTACGCCGACGCGTGCCGCTGCCCGTTGTCTCGGCTCGCGATCGCGTTACGTAGCCGGAGCGGGTGCGCCGCGCCGAGGCTGACCAGGCTGCGCACCACCCGGGGATGGTTCGCCGCCATCGTCCAGGCGAGCAGCCCGCCGATGTCGCTGCCCACGATCGTGGCGTCACGCTCGCCGAGCGAGGTGACCAGCTGGGCGATGTCCGCCGCGACATTCGGCGCGTCGTAGCCGCGCGGCGGCTTGTCGCTGGCGCCGTAGCCGCGCAGGTCGACCGCGACGGCGCGGAACCCGGCGTCGGCCAGATCGGTCAGCTGCCGGTGCCACGTCCACCAGAACTGCGGGAAGCCGTGCAGCAGCAGCACGAGCGGGCCGGCGCCGACCTCCGCCACGTGCAGCGCGATGCCGTTGGCCCGGACCATGCGGTGCGTCCACGGCCCATCGATCAGGACGACGGAGCTGTCCGGTGCTCCTCGCAGCGGACCGACTGGCATGCGGTGATCAGCCTCGCTTGGTATTGGCCTTGAGGTACGCGACGGTGTCGCGGCTCGTGGCGATGGTGCGCTCCGGAGCCCGCACCCGCTTGACCTTCCTGACGCCCAGGAAACCCAGCAGCGCGACGACGAGCACGAGCGCGCCGAACACGATCAGGTAAGACAGCCAGCGCCAGAGCCCGATCGCGATCAGCCCCTCCGCCAGGGCGATCAGCCCGAACGTCATCGAGAAGGCCAGCAGCACCGCGGCCGCGCCGAAGAACCCGGCGCCGGTGCCCGCGTTCTTGACCGACGACTTGACCTCCAGCTTGGCGAGCTCGATCTCGCTGTGCAGCAGCGTGGAGAACTGCGCGGACGCCTCGGAGACGAGCTGCCCGACCGTCGGCTCGGCGGCGTGCCGCGCGCCGTTGGCAGCCGTACCCGGGGCCGAGCCGTCCGGTTGCGATGTCGCCGTCACGTTGTCCGCTCCCTCGCGCAGTCGTCTGTCGGGCTCGCCCCGCATCATTCCAGCCTTCGGCGCCCAGGGACACCTGCGCCGGTCGCGGTGCGGCTAGTCGAAGAGGGCCAGCTGGTCGGCGAGCGGGGTGCGGCGCGCCAGCCTGGGCAGCGGGGTGGTGGTGCGGGCGCCCGTCCACCCGGTCAGCTCCGGTTCGACGAACGGACGGGG
>JAVHVL010000523.1:0-8877 GCA_032160565.1 Pseudonocardiales bacterium
ACGACAAGATCGCCTCTAGCCGAAGCCAGAGGCGCTTGTCGTACTAGCTCAGCGAAGGGGACAGGCTCCGGTCGCGCACTCCAGGTCAAATGCGTCCCGGACCGTCTTCACCGACGCGGCCTCGTACACCGCTGCGCTGATCCGCTCGTACCGTGGCCTAGACGAGTGACTCTTCCTCGGTGTACTCCATGCCGTTGAGGTAGGCCGTCAGCACGCCGATGCCCCCTGGCCCGCGACTGCTCGCGGCACAGGCATCCGCAGTCGCGTGTGTTCCTTGAGTCCGCCGGAGAAAGGTGTGGTCGAGTCTTAGTCTTGCGCCGGGTCTCGTTTCATCCGGTAGTGAAGTCGAACGGCGGGGACGCCCCACAGTCGTAGTGAGTGGTCGGTGCGCAGATCACCGTCGTCATCGGCGTAGACGTGAAAGTGCTCAGCGATCGGTATGCGTCGGGCGTTGAGCGTGCCGTCCGTGCGGTTCAACACCAGGTAGGCGCCATCGGCGCCGAACGGCCCCAGCGGCGAGCGCAGGTGCAGTCCGCGGCTGGAGTCCGCGGACGGGGAGAGAAATACCGGCAATGACCCGCGCGGAAGCGGAAACACCACTCGAACGCTCGGCTGTGTTTGCCCCGGCAACGTTGCGGTGCCGTACTGGCCGCTATAGGTCGTCTCGCCAGTCTTCCGCATCGTTCGCAGCCAGGCCGAGCCCACGACCGTGTCGCGGTGATCGTGGATGTGCACGACGGAGCTGTCCATCCCGAAGGAGACGTCCAGTGGACGCATCGGCAGGCTCAGCTGTTGCAGGCGATGACTCCACAACGCTGCGATCGCCCGCCCGAAGGGCCACGCAAGCGGTGACCACTCCGACCAGAGGTCCATGCGCCAAGCCGACGTGTGTTCGTAGAAATCGACAATCCTGTCGTCGACGGCCCGTGGGTCAAACGTCGAGCCGGCAAGGGCCGCGAACGACGGCAACAATCCATGAGTTGGCCCCCGGCTGACACGGCCACCTAAGTCCGCGGCCACACGATCAACCCAGTCATGACCGACGAGTCGATCATCCGCCGAGGGACCAACCAGCCACGGCACCGCATCGACACCGACCCGACGGCTCGAGGCCCGCATCCACACCTGAGCCAATGCGTCCAACGGGTGCAGTCGGCCCACAGCGTCAGACCCCGACCGTCGCAGCACCACAGCCGATAGCGTCGCACAAGACGATCAAGCGTCGCGTGAAACGACAAACGTCCTGACCTGTCGCCTTCAGCGCAAATGACCAGGTCAGAACTTTGCGGCCACGCTCCGAGCGATCGCGAGTGCATCGGCGGAGGTGTCAATGACTGCAGTCTTCACGACCACGAGCGTGCTGCTCTTGTTGAAGGCGACCGCCCAGTCCTTCGCACCGTCACTCGGATCAAGCCTGGTCCGGAACGCGACTCCGATGATGCCGACGCGGATCTGGTACTGGGCTTGGTCTGTCCCTGCATCAGCCAAACGGGCGAGCGCGTTGTGCGCGGCATGGGTGTCGGCGAAGGCGGACGAGGTGATCTGCACGACGGGCTGATTAGGCCCGGGCAGGTGCTCCGATGTCGCCAGCGGCGAGCCTTGCAGCGCATAGAAGCGACACCCGATCGTCGTGCCGCCTTGCCTCAGCACCTCGATGCGGGCCAGCCGCATCCCGAGCATGTCAGTAGCAGCCTGCTCTTCAAGGAGTGGGCAGTTGTGCGCATCTGCTACCGCCGTCGGCCGAACATCGAGGGGGCCGGTGCCGGCTGCTGACGGTGTGATCGTCCTGGTCTGGGTGCGGTCGATCGTGGAGGTGGAATACGTCGTTTGGCGAGCCGTGCACGCCGGGAGCGCAAGCAGGGCGGCGAGCAGAACCCCCAGCCGTGATCGTTGCACGACAAGGACGCTAACCCACCAAGCACCGCTAGCCCCGAGCGTGCCGCCTCGTCGGCGGCAGGAAACGTCCCCATTTTGGCCGCCCTTGGTGCGCAGTCATGCCGAGTTGAGTGCGTGTCAGACCTTTCGCGGACCGGCTAGGGCCGCATCACTAGGTGACCCTTCGAGCCGGTGGACGGCGAGTCCTTGGGCCACAACCTCGACGCCGCATTCCCTGAGCGGGATTGTGTAGTGCGGGTTGCTCGTTCAGGTCGTTGCCCCGTTGCACAGAGCACCTCGTCGTCTACGATCGTCGGCCTGTCGGCTACGGCGAGGCGCAGGACGTCTTCGGGAACTGGGTAGTACTGATCGTGAACGATCGCCGTCATCGTTCGGCCGTCGGGGGGTTTCCCGGGGGCTAGTTGGTCGAACGTTGACGTCGTCACGGTCTTTGAGATGCTGGCTGGCGATTGCCGGTGCGTTTGCCTGTCATCAGGAGAAGCCCGGAGAGCAGCCCGAACACGACACATCCGGACGCACCGAAGATGGGGAACTGCTTGGCGACGTCGATGCCGGCCCCTTCGGTCACGAACCAACCAAGGGCGAACAGCGCTGGCATGGCGAGCATCCAGGCGAGCCACAAGGAGAACTTTCGGTTGAGCAGAATCCCTTGCGCGAGCCCGACGGCAGCCCCCGAAATCGCTCCCATGATCGCGAGATGCCCTGATGTCGTCTCGTAGTTCACAACGGCGGCGCCGAGGCTCAGGCCGATGGCGAGAGCGACGCTCGTCGCCAAGATCCACGCAGGGCCAACGGCGAGATCGCGTCGGAGGAAGGCCCACTGCGCAAGCCCGATCCCAGCTCCGGTCAGTGCTCCGCCCATCAGGGCCGCCCCGACGCTGTCGACGTGCCCCGCGATCCCCCAACCCAGGTAACCAGAGAGGGGAAACGCGATCAGCGTCACACCTATCCAGGTCAACACGAGCTTGCATGCGCTCATCCGCGGTAGCGCTTCGACGGACATCAGGATCACGACTTCACGACGGGTGCCGCCAGGTGGACGACGTCGTCGACGCTGTCGGCTTGCGCTGGGATGCGCTCGCGAAGATCCGCGCTGGCAGGCTCGTGGAGGCCGAACCGGTTGTGCAGTCGCCGCAGCGGCGGTGGTGCCCACCAGTTCTTGTCTCCGAGCAGGGTCATGGTGGCTGGCACGAGCAGGCACCGCACGATGGTCACGTCGATGACGACGGCGACGGCCAGTGCGACTCCCATCTCTTTGATGCCGAGGTTGCTGCCGAGCGAGAAGCCGGCGAACACGATCACGACGAGGATGCCGGCGGAGGTGATTATTCGCCCGGACCGTTGTAGCCCGGTGGCGACGGCACGGTTGCTGTCACCACACTCCTCGTAACACTCTTTGATGCGGGAGAGCAGGAAGACCTCGTAGTCCATGGACAGTCCGAACGCGAACACGAAGACCACGATGGGCACCCAGAGCTCGATGGCGCCGAACGCGTCGAAGTTCAGCGGACCAGAGAGATGGCCCTGCTGGAAGATCCAGACCAGCGCTCCGAAGGTGGCCCCGAGCGACAGGACGTTCATCACCAGTGCCTTGAGCGGCACAAGGACCGACCCGGTCATCAGGAACAACAGCACGAAGGTCGCGATCGCGATGAGCAGGAGCGCCCACGGCAGACGCGAGGTGATCGTGTGCTGGAAGTCGATCAGGAACGCCGCGCTGCCGGTGACGTAGGTGGGGTAGCTCGGCCGGTTGTCGCGGAGCGTCTTCACCACGTCCTTCGCGGTGTCGCCCTGGGTGGTTCCGGTCGCGATCACGTCGATCGAGGAGAGGCCGCCCGGTAGCGAAGTGTCGATGGTGACCGACTGCACGCCGGAGAAGTTGCGGATCCTGTTGGCGTAGGCGACGACTGCCGGATCAGTGGCCGTGCGCTCGGCGACGACCTTGATCGGCTCGGCCTGCCGCCCGGGGAACCGGTCGAGCAAAGTGTCGGCGACGGCGCGGCTCTCGTAGGACGCCGGGAGCAGCCGGGGGTCGCCATTGCCGTAGTTCACCGAGAGGAACGGGGCGGCCAGAGCGACGAGCCCGACGGCGCATGCGCCTGCGACGAGGGCGGGGTGGCGTTGGACGCGGCGGGCGAGCCGGCCGAATCCGCCGTCGTCGGCCTGCGCCTGGGCGGCTGGCTTGATCTTCGCGCCCCACACCGTGAGCAGCGTCGGGATAAGGAACAGCCCCGCGACCAGGGCGAGCAACGCGGTCGCGATGCCGCCGATGGCGAGTGACGTGAAGGTGGGGTCACCGAAAGCGAACAGTCCGGCGAGCGCGGCCATGACGGTGAGGGAGGAGAACGTGATGGTCCGCCCGGCCGCGTTCACCGTGCGCACGACTGCCTGATGTGGGTCGTATCCGGCGCCGCGTTCCTCTCGGAAGCGATTGACCATGAGCAGCGAGTAGTCGACGGACAACGCCAGACCGAACAGCACAACCACGTCCACCGCGTAGCCGGCGATGTTCACGAAGCCGGTGATGCCGCGGAGCAGTAGCAGTGCCCCGGCGATGGTGACCAGCGCACCGGCAAGTGGCATCAACGCTGCCCGGACGCCGCGGAAGATCAGCAGCAATGCCAGGAGCAGGATCGGCAGCACGATGAGCTCGCCCTTTGCCAGGTCGCTCGAAGCGGTCGACGCGCCGTCGTAGACGACGGCGAGCTCCCCACCAACCTTGACGGTGGCGCCAGGAACCGACCCCTTCAACACGTCGCGGACGTCGGTGACCTCTTGCTTGATCACAGATGGCTCGGGCTCGGCCGTCTTGACGGTCGAGATCACCATCAAGCTCGCTGTCCCATCGACTGCCCGCAGCTGCGGATCGTCACTGGTATAGGCCGTCTCGACATCGACGACGCCCTTGACCTTCGCGACTCGATCGGCAGCAGCGCCGACAGCAGTTCGGGTGGCCGGGTCGTCGACCGGTGCGCCGTCGATGACGGCCACCATGTCTGCTCCGTGGTTCACCGCGTCATCGACCAGGTTGAACCCTCGCACGGACTCCGATGAACTGCTCCCGTTGGAATCCTTCAGGTGCCCGAAGACCTGACCGCCGACGACGATGCCGACGACGAAGAACACTAGCCAACCGACGAGCAGAGCACGGCGGTGCCGAGTGCAGAACTCTCCGATGCGAGTGAACACAGTGCGCTGCAGCTGCGTCGAGGGCGGGCCAGTCATTCCAGTGGTTGCGTTCATTTCTCGTCCATCTCAGTCCACAGCTGTCAAGAGATCACGGTCGGTTGCGTCTGCGCGCTAGGCCGTGGCACGGCGATCGAAACGTTGGTCGCTTCGGCGCTCACGCGGTCAACCAGCCAGCGGGCATCTTCACCGACGAACCCCAGTAGCGCGGACCCGCGCGTGTACTGCCAACTGAGGCCGATGAAATAGAGGCCGTCGACATCCGTGACGCCTCGTCGGTGGGCGGGTTCACCGTCAACCACCAGGCCGGGAATGTCGATCCATGCGAAGTCCGAGCGGTACCCAGTGGCCCAGATGACGGTGTCGAAGTCGCGGGTGCCGCCGTCGTCGAAGTGGACGCTCGTCCCCGTCGCGTCGACCGCGCGCGACTGAATTTCGATGCCGGCACGTCCGAGCTGCTTCCAGTTTGCGCCGATCACCAGTTCTCCTTTGGCCCGGATGCGGCGGGCGATTCGCGAGTTCGCCGGCCTTCGCAGCAGGCCCAGTCGCATGAGCCACCAGAACAGGTCTCGGCCGAGGAGGCGCTGTGGCAGCATCTTGGGCCGGGAGCCGATCGCGAGGGTGACGGCGTGGGTTGCGGCAAGCTCTTGGGCGATTTGGACGCCGGAGTTGCCGCCACCAACCACGAGCACCGGGCCTGGCGGCAGTTCCTCTGGGTTTCGGTACTGCGAGCTGTGGAGTTGCGTCACCTCGTCGGCGAGGCCCTTGCTGAACTCCGGTATCCGGGGCTCTTGAAACGGTCCGGTCGCGACGATGACTTGTCGAGCCCGGTAAACGGCGCCCCCTGCGTGGGCCTCAAAGACGCCGTCTCGTCGTGACAGCGCGCTCACCTTGCACCCTGTGTGGACCGGAAGCCGTTGTGCCTCGACGTAGTCCTGGAGGTAGTCGGCGACGTCTTCCTTACCGGGATACGTGCCCCTGGCGGCGGGAAACGGCACGCCGGGCAGCCCGTCGTACTCGGCGGGAGTGAAGAGCTGGAGCGAGTCCCAGCGGGTGCGCCACACGTGCCCGACTTCGGGCGCGGCGTCGAGGACGACGAACCTCAGATCGTGTTGTGCCAGGTTCCACGCGATCGAAAGTCCCGCCTGTCCGCCGCCGACAACGAGGACGTCGTGGAAGTTGTCGTTCTGGCTGAGGTCGATGTCAGACATCTGCGTTCCTCTTCGTTGGGAGCTGGCGCTCCGGATCCCGGGCGTCTCGTTTCGTGCGGAGGCGCTCTCGGTCATGAAGGGGTGCGGTTCCGGTTGTGTCGCTCTGCGCGTCAGCCTCGCGGTCGCGTGCTTGCGGGGCAATCCGTACTAGGCCCCATCTTCGCCGCTGCTATCCGAAGGCGGGCAACGAGGAAACCGCGCTGCGGGTCACGGCTCGACTAGCCCCGCCCGGATCGCGTAGCGGGTCAATTCGACCCGGTCGCGCATGCCGAGTTTGTCGAGGATGTTCGCGCGGTGCCGCTCGACAGTCTTGAGGCTGATTGTGAGCTGCTCGGCGATGTCGTGGGAGCTGTGTCCTTCAGCGACCAGCTTCACCACTTGGGTCTCGCGCGGGGTGAGCGGGCCACGGCCGGGTTGCTCGCCTCGCGCCACCCGGTCGAGGTAGCGGCGCATGATCGCGCCAAGCGCGGGCGGGTAGATGAACGATTCGCCGCGCAGCGCCACGCGGCATGCCTCGATCAGGTCACGGTCGGCTTGCCGCTTGAGCACGTAGCCGGCAGCACCAGCCGCCACTGCCTCGAAGAAGTACTGCTCACGGTCGTACATGGATAGCAGGAGGATTGGCAGGTCGCTGCGGCGGCGGGAGATCTCACGCACAGCCTGTAGGCCAGTCAGCCTTGGCATCGCGACGTCGAGGACTGCGAGGTCGATCTCTGCGCTGGTGGCTTTCTCGACCGCCTCCACGCCGTCGACCGCCTCGGCGGTCACCTGCAGGTCGGGCTGCCGCTCGAACAACGCTTTGAGCCCTTCCCGGACAACGGCATGGTCGTCGGCAATCAGGATGCGGGCGGGGCAGCGAGCGGGCATGGCTCAGCCGAGGAGGCGCGCGGGGAGCGCCAGACGAACCCGAAGACCGGGGGCCTGGGCGTGGATGCGTAGCCGGCCACCGATCAGCAGGGCGCGTTCCCGCATTCCCCGTAAGCCAGGGCCTTCGTGCTCAGGCCCGGACAGCCCGCGGCCGTTGTCGGTGACCTGCAACACGAGGTCTTGCCGGGTTCGCTGCAGCTCGACCCGGATCGCGGTCGCACCGGAATGACGCACAGCGTTGGTGAGCGCCTCCTGAGCGATGCGGTACACGGCCAGCTCGACCTCGCTGGTCATCCGTGCCAGCCGGTCCGGCATCGCGGTGTCGATCCGGGCGGACCCGTGCTCCCCGAGTGAGTCAGCCAGCGCCTCCAGCGCGCTGACCAGACCGAGATCATCGAGGACCGCGGGCCGCACCTGCCAGGCAAGGGCTCCCACCTCGTCGAGGGTGGCCCGCGCCTCGTTCTGCACGCCCGCGATGCGCGGCAGCAGGTTGTCCGGCGCTTCCGCCTGGATCCGTCCAAGCTGCAACAGCATGCCCGTCAGGCGCTGGCCGATCTCGTCATGCAACTCCTGCCCGATCCTCTGACGCTCGCCTTCCAGGGTGGTGACCATCCGGCGCGTGCTCGCGAGCCGCTCTTGTTCCAGCCGATCAAGCATCGTGTTGAAGCCGGTGATCAACGCCCGGGTCTCCGCGCCGCCCATCTGCGGCAGCCGCTGGCGGGGCTGAAGGACGTCCAACGTCTCCATCCGCCGCACGAGGGTCGTCAGGCCGCTGAACGTGACTCTGAGTAGCAACGCATTCGCAGTCACCATGACGACCAGCACCAAGGCGAGGATGCCGCCCTCCTCGGCGATGGCCTGGGAGGAGACCCCGGCCGGTGTCAGCACCAGCACAAGTACCGCGACGAGCAGGACTGCTGCGTTGACGGAGACGACCCGCATGTACAACGACAACGCGCGTCGGCGCACGACGGGCTGCCCGCCGCCCGCCTGGTGCAGTTGGGGGACCCTATGCATCAACGATTGGGTCAAGGTCATTCCCGCCAACTCTCCGAGCGGCCGACGCCCCGCGCAATCCGGGCTGCCACCCATTCGCAGCGTACGCGGCTACAGGTTCCGCCGGACCTGCTTCGGCCATCCGCGGAGATCGCCATGTGTCGGCTTGATCAGCGTCCAGGCGCTGGTGCCGTGCCCTGCCGAATCGGACTCGGGTCACCGCTCACCTGGATAACGGACCACGGGTCCGGGCCGAACGCACAGCCGCGTCGATGGCGCTGACGGACTCCACCGCGCCGCGACGGTCCTCAAGCAGACCAGCGTGGGTCGTGTCGGCCACGGTGTGCAGCACGTTGCTGGACAGAGTCGCCATCTTGTCCTGAGCGGTGGACCAGCCGGCTGTGTCCGCGATGCTTCCAGTAGCCGTCAGCACGACCAGTGGCTTGCCGTTAAAAGTCCGGAGCGTCTGAGCCTGGCGGAATGACGCCTGATACCGGGAGCACTCGTCGCGCGCTCTCGAGGCCGCGGCCGTTGGTCCCGAACGCGCGGACCTGACCAGCGGCGGGCTGAGGCAGGCGGAGAACGCCAGTGCTGAAGAGCCGTCCGACATCGAGGCGAGCGACGCTGGGCAGGATGCATTGCCGCTGTCGGTGGCGATGCTGGGCCGGTGGTCGACGACGAGTGCGTCGCGGCTCATCCAGGCCCCATGAACCGGGCGGGC
>JAVHVL010000525.1:0-2878 GCA_032160565.1 Pseudonocardiales bacterium
CGGGGCGTCGCCCGCTACCCGGGGCCACGGCGGAGGAGGCGGCGGACCCCGTGCCCGCTACGTCGCGGGCCGGGCGCAACCTGCCGGCAGCCATCGGCGTCGGCCTCGGCCTCGGCGCGGTAATCATCGCCAGCCTGTTCCTGTACCGCCCCAGCTTCGCCTTCATCGTCGCGCTGGCTGTCGGCTACGGCAGCTACGAGCTGACGACGGCGATCGGGCACTCCGGGGTCCGCCCGTCGTTGACGCCGATCGTCGTCGGCGGGCTGGCGATGATGGCCGCCGGCTGGTCGCGCGGGGCGAACGGCCTGGTCGTCGCGATGCTGGTCACCGTCTGCGGCGTGCTGATCTGGCGGATCGCCGACGGCGCCGCCGGGTTCGGGCGCGACGTCACCGCCTCGGTGCTGATCCTGCTCTACGTCCCTACGCTGGCCGGGTTCGCCGTGCTGTCGGTCCATGCCGACGACGGCGCGGCGCGGATCCTCGCCTTCATCGCCACCGTCGTGTGCAGCGATACCGGCGGGTACGCCACCGGCGTGGTGTTCGGACGGCATCCGATGGCCCCGATCGTCTCCAAGGGCAAGACCTGGGAGGGCTTCGCCGGATCGGTGCTTTTCTGCTCGGCAGCCGGGGTGCTGTTCATGACGCTGACCTTCCACGAGCAGTGGTGGAAAGGGCTCCTGTTCGGCCTCGCGATCGCCGTCACCGCCACGATGGGGGACCTCGGCGAGTCGATGATCAAGCGGGACCTCGGCATCAAGGACATGGGGCACCTGCTGCCCGGCCACGGCGGGATCATGGACCGCCTCGATTCGCTGCTGCCCTGCGCTGCCGTCGCGTACCTGCTGCTGTCCGCCTTCGCGCCGGTCTGAGCCGATGCCGCGGCGGGTGACCCGGGCCGAGGCCGTCGAGGATGTCGAGCGGCTGGCGCGCGCGGACCTGATCGTCAGCGGCGAGGAATGACCACCCGGCGGGGTGACCGTTGTCGGTCGCTGGTGCCAGGCTGGCGACATGTGGGAGACGACCGGGGAACTCGCCGCGCTGCAGAGCCTGCTCGACACCAGTATCGAGCGGGCCTCTGAACATCTGAAGTCGATCATGTCCGCTGAGCGGCGACTGTCCGCGGGGCAGCTGGTCGCCGCGCTCCCCAGCCCGGCGGTCCTCAACATCGCCACCGTCACGGCCCGGGGCGAGCCGCGGGTCTCGGCGGTGGACGGGCATTTCCTGCACGGCCACTGGTACTTCACCACGGCCGGCAATTCGCCGAAGGCACTGCAGCTCGCCGCGCGCCCGGCGATCAGCGCCTCGTACACGCCGCGCGACGGCTTCGGGGCGTTCTGGCACGGCCGGGCGCAGCTGCTGCCGCCGGGGCCGGAACGGCAGTCGATCATCGAGCACTGCACGAAGACGTACGGGCAGTCACCGGAGGAGTGGGGCACCGGCATCGCGTACCTGCGGGTGGACGCCACCTGGCTGGCCGCCTTTGCCATGCCGGAGGAGGAGATGGCGCGGATCGAGGCCGAGCGCGCCGCACGGCAGGCGGCCGGCTGAGGGCGCATCGGGCGGACCACCGTCGATTCCATGGGAGAATTGCCCCGTCATGGACTCCCTCCCGCTCGTGTTCGACGCCCCACGCCGTGCCCTGCCCCCGCGGCACCTCGCGGACCTGGACGAAGCCGGCCGTCGCGCGGCGGTCACCGAGCTCGGGCTGCCGGCGTTCCGCGCCGACCAGCTGAGCCGGCACTATTTCGGGCGGCTGGAGAACGATCCGGCGGCGATGACCGACCTTCCGTCCAGCGTCCGCGACGCTGTCGGCGCGGCGCTGCTGCCGCCACTGCTCACCGAGGTACGCCACCTGGAGACCGACGCCGGCACCACCCGCAAGTCCCTGTGGCGGCTGCACGACGGCACGCTGGTCGAGAGCGTGCTGATGCGCTACCCGGCGCACAAGGAGCGGCCCGAGCGCATCACGGTCTGCGTGTCCAGCCAGGCCGGCTGCGGCATGGCCTGCCCGTTCTGCGCCACCGGCCAGGGCGGCCTCAAGCGCAACCTGTCCACCGGCGAGATCGTCGACCAGGTCGCCGCGGCCGCTCGAGCCGTGTCCCGCGGCGAGATCGCGGGTGGCCCGGGCCGGCTGTCGAACGTCGTGTTCATGGGGATGGGGGAGCCGCTGGCGAACTACGCCCGCCTCATCGCGGCGCTGCGGCGGCTGATCGAACCCGCGCCGTCCGGCCTCGGCCTGTCGCAGCGCGCCATCACCGTCTCGACCGTCGGCCTGGTGCCGGCGATGACGAAGCTCGCCGACGAGAACCTCAACGTCACCTTGGCCGTGTCACTGCACGCGCCCGACGACGAGCTGCGCGACACGCTCGTCCCGGTCAACACTCGCTGGAAGGTCGCCGAGGTGCTTGCCGCCGCGGATGCGTACGCCGCGCGCACCGGCCGCCGCTACTCCATCGAGTACGCGATGATCCGCGACGTCAACGACCAGCCGTGGCGGGCCGACCTGCTCGGTGAGCTGCTCCGCACCCGGCTGGCGCACGTGAACCTCATCCCGCTCAACCCGACGCCGGGCTCGGCGTGGGACGCCTCCCCCAAGCCGGTGGAGCGCGAGTTCGTCCGCCGCCTCGAGCGGCACGGCGTGGCGGTCACGGTGCGCGACACACGGGGCCGCGAGATCGACGGTGCCTGCGGGCAGCTGGCCGCGTCCGGCTGAGTCGGCCCCTACCCTCGAGATCGTGCCGGACGCGCTGAAACCTTCGCGCCGCGCGGCTGCGGCGCGTGCCCTCGTCCAACTGCTGCGCGACGCCGCGCGGCTGGACCGCACCCAGTCCGATCCGGTTGTCTCGCTGCGCAATGCCCTCGGGGTGACGCTGCCGCT
>JAVHVL010000542.1:0-7547 GCA_032160565.1 Pseudonocardiales bacterium
TCAGTGCAACGTCAAGAGCGTCCTAACTTGTGCTGGGAACCGCCGCAGCGTCCGGGGGCGGCGTCGGGGAGCAGCGGAGTCGGGCAGCCTCAGGGAGAGTTCAGCAGGAGGATGACGAGCGCGCCGCCGGACGAGGCGCGTGCGATCGTCATGGCGCCGCCGCTGCTCTCGGCGCAGCGCCGCGCGATGTCCAGCCCGAGGCCGCTCGAGCCGCGATCGCTGCGCCCGCGCAGCTCGGCGTCGGTGGGGATGCCGGGGCCGCCGTCGGCGACCTCCAGGCGCGCGCCGGAGTCCACGGCGCTGAGCCGAACGGAAAACGCCGTCCCCTCCGGCGTGTGCGCGATGACGTTCTCCAGCAGGGCGTCGACTGCGGCCGCCAGATCCTCCGCCGACGCCCGGACCGGCAGTGCGGTCTGCGGCACCTCGACCGTCGCCGTGCGCCCCTGGTCCTCGGCCAGCGCCGACCAGAAACGCACCCGGTCGCCGACGACGGAGGTGGCGTCGCTGGACGGCATCCGCCCCTCGCGCTGCGGCCGCCGCGCGGCGTGGATGACGGCCGTGAGCATCCGCTCCAGCGCCGACACGTGGCCGCCGATCCGCTCGGCCTCGGCCGGTTCGCGCAGCGCTTCCGCGTCCAGGCGCAGCGCGGTCAGCGGGGTGCGCAGCCGGTGCGACAGGTCGGCGACCGTCTCCCGCTCCTCGGCGATCAGCTCGTCGATGCGATCGGCGAGCCGGTTCAGCGCGGTGCCGACCTCCGCGATCTCGCGGGGCCCCTCGGTGGGTGCCCGCGCGGCGATATCCCCGAGCGCGAGCTGCCGTGCGGTGTCCGCGGTGCGCACCAGCGGCCGCACGATGCGGCGGGTGAGCAGCTCACCGGCCACGACGGCGATCAGGAGCAATCCGGCGCTGACCGAGATCAGCAACGCCCACCACTTGGCCTCACCGGCGTGCAGCGCGGAGTCGGACACGAAGACCCGGACGATGTAGTTGGTGCCGTTCGCGTTGACGACGGTCTCCGCGACCTGCCCGCCGTTGACCTTCTGCAGCTGGGCCTGCGACGGGGCGCCCGGGCCGTCGCCGCCGTGCGGGGGCGCACCGCCGGGCGCGGGGCCCGACGGCTCGTTACCCGCGGGGGGTTGGGGGCCGAGCACCGTGCCGTCCTGCAGCACCACCCAGGTGGGGCGGCCGGTGTTCGTGGACAGCGAGGTCAGGTACGCCGACAGCGTGCCGGTGGTCTGCACCCCGCTGCGGATCGCGCGCGCGACGTTGTTCGCCTGGTCGGTGGTCGCCTGCTCGGCCCGCTGCGCCACCGCCGAGTGGATCAGGATCCCGATCGGTACAGCGAAGGCCAGCACGACGAGCGTGGTCATCCCGACGACGAGCAGCAGGATGCGGCGCCTCATGGGGTCGCGCCCTCCGGCGCCATCAGCCGGACGCCGACTCCGCGCACGCTGTGCAGGTAGCGCGGCGCGGCGGCCGTCTCACCGAGCTTGCGCCGCAGCCAGGACAGGTGCACGTCGACGGTGCGGTCGGAGCCGCCCCACGCCAGTTGCCACACCTCGGCGAGCAGGTCGCGCTTCGTGACCACCTCGCCGGCGCGGCGGGCCAGCGCGAGCAGCAGTTCGAACTCCTTGCGCGCCAGCTCCACCTGCCGCCCGTCCACGGTCACCTCGTAGCTGCGGGTGTCGATGGACAGCCCGCCGACGGTGATCACCGGGTCCTCGTCGGTCCGCCCCATCCGACGCAGGACGGCGCGGATGCGGGCGGTCACCTGGGCGGCCGTGAACGGCTTGATGACGTAGTCGTCGGCGCCCAGGTCGAGCAGACGCACCATCTCCGCCTCGTCGTCGCGGGCCGTGGCCACGATGACGGGCACGTCGCTCACCGCGCGCAGCATGGACAGCACGTCGGCGCCGTCGAGGTCCGGGAGCCCGAGGTCGAGCAGCACGACGTCCGGCTTCTGCTCGACAGCCGCACTGAGCGCGGGGATCCCCGACGCCACGGCCGACACGGTGTGCCCCTGGTCGCGCAGCGCCCGCGTCAGAGCAGTGCGGATCGCACCGTCGTCCTCAACCAGCAGCACCTGCGCCATGAGCCGGACCGTATCCCACGGATTCCGGTACAGGCTGGGCGTAGCGCGCCCACGGCGTACCGGAATCGCCGCGGCAGGGATACTGACTGACTGTGGCGTTCAGCGATCTGCAGCAGTTCGTGGCGGCCCTCGAGCGGGACGGCGACCTGTCGCGGGTGACCGTGCCCGTCGACCCGCACCTCGAGGTCACCGGCATCGTCCAGCGGGTGGTGCGCGAGCAGGGTCCGGCGCTGCTGTTCGAGAACCCGACGCGGGGCCGGATGCCGTTGCTGATCAACGCCTTCGGCACCCAGCGGCGGATGGCGAAGGCGCTCGGCGTGGCCTCCCTCGACGAGATCGGGCACCGCATCGGCGAGCTGCTCCGCCCCGAGCTGCCCCGCGGGGTCGGCGGCCTGAAGGATGCGCTGGGCAAGGTGGCCCAGCTCCGCGCCGCGCCGCCCCGGCACGTGAAGGTGGCGCCGTGCCAGGAGGTGGTCGTCAAGGGCGACGACGTCGACCTGTCGATCCTGCCCGGCATCAAGTCATGGCCCGACGACGGCGGTGTCTTCCTCAACCTCGGGCTGACGCATACGAAGCATCCCGAGACGGGTGCGCGCAACCTCGGGATGTACCGCCTCCAGCTGCAGGATCGACGGACGGTCAGCCTGCACTGGCAGATCCACAAGGACTCCACGTCGCACGCGGCGATCGCCGAGCGGCGCGGTGAGCGGCTGCCCGTCGCGATCGCGTTCGGCTGCCCGCCCGCGGTCACCTACGCCGCGTCCGCGCCGCTGCCCGCCGAGATCGACGAGTACCTGTTCGCCGGCTTCCTGCAGCGCGAGCGGGTGGACATGGTCGACTGCCTGTCGGTGCCGCTGCAGGTGCCGGCCGCCGCGCAGGTCGTCCTCGAGGGGTGGGTCGAGCCGGGGGAGCGGCTGCCGGAAGGGCCGTTCGGTGATCACACCGGCTTCTACACCCCGGTCGAGCCGTTCCCGTACCTGCGCGTCGACGTCCTGACGATGCGCACCGACCCGATCTACCAGTCGATCATCGTCGGCCGCCCGCCGCAGGAGGATGGCCCGCTGGGCAAGGCCACGGAGCGGATCTTCCTGCCGCTAATCCAGATGACGGTTCCGGAGATCGTCGACTACGACCTGCCCGAGGCCGGCGTCTTCCACAACTGCTGCATCGTCTCGATCGACAAGCGCTTCCCCAAGCACGCGCAGAAGGTGATGAGCGCGATCTGGGGCGCGGGGCTGCTGTCGCTGTCGAAGCTGATCGTGGTCGTCGACGCCGACTGCGACGTGCACGACTACGCCGAGGTCGCGTGGCGGGCGTTCGGCAACGTCGACTACGCGCACGATGCGCTGCACACCGTAGGCCCGGTCGACCATCTGGACCACGCGGCGTACGAGCAGTTCTTCGGCGGCAAGCTCGGCATCGACGCCACGCGGAAGCTGCCCACCGAGGGCTACCACCGCGCCGGCGGCTGGCCGGCCGAATGCGTCCTCGACGAAGCGACCGAAAGCAAGGTCACGCGACGGTGGGGCGAGTACGGAATAGGCCGAGCGAAGCGATGACCACGCATTCCGACGATCTTGTGCAGGATCTGTCGCCAGGGCAGCCGGGCCGGCACAAGATCAAGAAGTTCCTGTCGCTGGTGATGATCGAGCACTCGGTGTTCGCGCTGCCGTTCGCCTACATCGCGGCGCTGACGGCGATGTGGACGCAGACCCGCTCGGTGCACTGGATGCAGCTGCTGCTGATCACCGTCGCGATGGTCTCCGCGCGCACCGTCGCCATGAGCGCGAACCGAATCCTCGACCGCGGCTTCGATGCCCGGAACCCCCGTACCGCACGCCGCGAACTGGTCACCGGCGAGCTGTCGGTCCGCTCGGCCTGGGTCGGCACGGTGATCGCCCTCGCCGTGTTCCTCGCCTCGGCGGCCGCGCTGTCCTGGCTGTGCCTCGCGCTCGCGCCGATCGCGGTGTTCCTGCTCGTCCTCTACTCCTACGGCAAGCGGTTCACCGACTTCCCGCAGGTGCTGCTTGCGCTGGCGCAGTTCGTCGCGCCCGTCGGCGCCTGGATCGCCGTCACCAACCACGCCGGCTGGGCCGCCGCTGCGCTGGGCATCGCCGTCGGCACGTGGATCGGCGGATTCGACCTCATCTACTCCTGCCAGGACGCGGAGATCGACCGGCGCATCGGCTCGCGCTCGTTCCCGGCTCGCTTCGGCATCCCCGCGGCGTTGCGGGCGTCGGCGATCGTGCACGCCGTGACCCTGGCCTCGTTCGCCTGGTTCGGCGTGGCCGCCGGTCTCGGCTGGTTGTGGTGGGTCGGCGTCGCGCTCACCGGCGTCGTGCTCGTGTACGAGCACGCGATCGTGCGCGCCGACGACCTGTCCCGCGTCAACCGCGCCTTTTTCACCGCCAACGGCGTGATCGGCATCGGGCTGTTCGCCTTCGCGCTCGCCGACCTCCTCGTGCATGGCCTCGGACGATGAGCACCCCAGGAAAGCGCTCGTTGCGCTCACGCTTTCGCGGGGACCCCGCATGAACGGCCGCTGCCCGTGGGTCGTCGGCGTCTCCGGCGCGTCCGGAACGCCGTACGCGCGCGCCCTGCTCACCGCCCTGCTCGACGCCGGCGAGCCGGTCGACCTGGTCGTGTCCAGGGCGGCCCGGCTGACGCTGCTCGACGAGACCGGGCTGCCCTTCCGCGACGCACACTGGCGCGAGGACCTCGGCAGCTGGCTGGGGCGCGAACCCGCCGACGTGGTGCACTGGCCGGCCGGTGACCTCGGGGCCGGCCAGGCCAGCGGCTCGTACCCGACGCGCGGAATGGTCGTGGTTCCCGCCTCCACGGCGGCCGTCGCCGGCATCGCCATCGGGCTGTCGAAGGACCTGCTGCAGCGCGCCGCGGACGTCACGCTGAAGGAGCGGCGGCCGTTCGTGATCGTGCCGCGCGAGGCGCCGTACACCCGAGCAACCCTGCGGCACATGCTGGCCCTGCACGAGGCGGGCGCCGTCGTGCTCCCGGCCAGTCCGGGCTTCTACAGCGCGCCGACGTCCGTGCAGCAGCTCGTCGACTTCGTCGCGGCCAAGATCCTGGACGCCATCGGGGTGAAGCACGACCTGATCACCCGCTGGACGGGCGAGCT
This sequence comes from Pseudonocardiales bacterium, assembly GCA_032160565.1. GTDB lineage: Bacteria > Actinomycetota > Actinomycetes > Mycobacteriales > Jatrophihabitantaceae > RYN-117. The sequence continues at coordinate 5,229 of JAVHVL010000542.1, forward strand.
CGGCGGTGCCGGGCGTCTTGACGACTGACCGCCGACTCCGGTCGACTTCATTCGTGGACTCCGTCGACCGGCAACTGCTCGACGCGCTGCGGGCCAACGCGCGGGCCACCTACGCCGAGCTGGCCAGAGTCGTCGGGCTGAGCGCGCCCGCGGTGCACGAGCGGGTTGCCAAGCTGGAGGCGGCCGGCGTGATCACCGGCTACCACGCGGCCGTGGCGCCGGAGTCGCTGGGCTACGCGATGAACGCGCTGGTGGGCATCTTCCTCACCGACAACGCCGACGACGACGAGGTCGCCGCACAGCTAGAGGCGCTGACCGCGGTCGAGCACTGCTGGTTCGTCGCCGGCGAGGAGACCTTCGTCGTCAAGGTGCGGGTGCCGGACGTCGCCGGGCTGGAGGGCGCGATCCGTGCGCTGAACGCGATGAAGGGCGTGGCGCGCACCCGTACGACCGTGGTGCTGTCGACGAAGTTCGAGGACCGCGTCAAGGCGATCGACGCCCCGATCCCGTAAAGCCGAACCGCTGGAGCCGGTTCGGGCTCGGCGGATCTTCGGCTAGCGCCGGGCGGCGAGCACGTACAGCGAGCGCTCCGTCGGGCGGCCGTCGGTGGAGTACCGAGCGGCCAGCTCTCGCGACCGCACCAGGTCGAACACCTCGAAGCCGTGCCGCTCGAGGAACCCGCCCACGTTGTCCGGGGCGATCCCGAACGTCACCGGCTCCCCGACCAGCGCGACGGCTCGCGCGCCGAGGCGCCGCACCTGGTCGGCCGGCCCGTGCCCCGGCGGCTGGAACCAGAAGTCCATCGCGAGCGTCGAGCCCGGGCCGCACAGCTCTCGCAGCGTGTCGAGGGTGTTGCTGACGGCGGCGCGCGACAGGTACGGGCTGACCCCTTCCCACGCAATGTAGGTGTTCGCGCCGGCGCCGAACCCCGCCGCGGTGAGCCGTTCGGCGAGTGGTTCGGTCCGAAAGTTGATCTCCACCCGGTGGACCTCGCGGTGCCCGAAGACGTCCGGGTGCGCGGCCACGATCGCCGCCTTGCGACGGGACAGCGGCGGCAGATCCACCTCGAACACCGGCCGTCCGGCCAGCTCGTCGGCGAAGCGGTACGCGCGGCTGTCGTATCCCGCGCCGAGGATCAGCACCCGCTCGGCTCGTTCGCCGCCCGCGGTCAGTGCCTGCTTCAGGTGCTCGTCGATGAAGCGGTGCCGGCAAAGCGCGTACGCCGCCAGGCCGGCCAGTTCGGCACGCTCGGCCCGCCGCACGGCCGGTCCGGCCAGCTGCAGCGTGCGCAGCACCGCGCGGCTGGCGTCACTGAGGAACAGCGGCGCGTACTCGTCACTGACGATGCGCTGCTCGGGCGGGCGCCGCAGCTCCAGCGCGCGCCCGAGAGCCGTCCACTGCGCGGTCGAGCTCGGCCGGTCGGTGGTGTGCAGGTCCCCGAGCCGGATCCGCATCGGCTCAGCGCCTCCTCTTGGCGGGCGCACGCTTCTGCGCCGCCAGCCAGGAGGTGACGGCGTCCGGCGTGGGATTGCCGCCGATCAGGTCGCCCGCGGCGTGCCCGAGGGCGGCGGCGCACAGCACCCGGTCGGTGATCGTCTCGACGTCGCCCCAGGGCAGGTACGGCTTGGCGATGAGCAGCGACGCGATGCCGTGGGCGGCGGCCCAGAGGTCGAGGGTGATCGGCAGCGGGTCGCCGTCTGCGAAGATGCCGGCCCCGATGCACTCCTGCACCGTCGCGCTGAAATGCGTGAACGCCGACAGCGCTAGCATCTCGTCGACGGCCGACTGCGGCTTGGGGAACGGGTCCATGGTCGCGATCCGGTAGTGCTCCGGATGCGCCACGGCGAACTGCACGTACGCCATGCCGAAGGCGCGTAGCCGGCCGAGCGGTGAGGTGGCCTCCGCACCGGCGGCGACCATCGCGGCGTCCAGCTCGGCGAACACGTCGACCACGACGGCTTCGATCAGGTCGTTCTTGTCGGCGAAGTGCAGGTAGATCGACGGCGAGGTCACGCCGACCGCGTCGGCCACGGCCCGGATCGACACGGCGTCCACGCTCCGCGATGTCGCCAGGAGCTCCTTCGCCGCCGCCACGATCTCGGCACGCAGCTGCTCTCCCGACCCGCGGGACGCGCGCCTTCGCCGTGCCGTCACTTCGCTCATCCGATGGGGTTCAGCTCCTTGACGCGTGGCGTGCTCGGCGGTGCGGGCTCGACCTCACTCAGGCCGAAGCGGTCGTGCAGGCGGACGAGCGGCGCGGGTGCCCACCAGTTGCGCCGCCCCATCAGCCGCATGAACGCCGGGACCAGGATGCCACGG
>JAVHVL010000567.1:0-4915 GCA_032160565.1 Pseudonocardiales bacterium
CCGTGGCAGCTCGCACGGCGAAGCTGAGCACGATCGCGACCAGGGCCACGGACTCGGCGAGGGCGAAGCGAAGGATCATCGACTGCTGGAACGCGAGGAGGCCACGACTTCTGGCCTCGTCGGCGGCCAGGCCGCTAGGAAGTGGCGGCACGCGATAGCCGATGAGCTGGATGGCAACCGCGGCAACCGCCGCCTCCGCGACGAGGACCAGGAATGGCCAGATGGGGATGGACCCCTGATGATGCCGCCCCGCGAACACCGACGACAGCGCGACGCCGATCACCACCAATGCCGACATCAGCGACGCGGCCAGCACCTGAGACGCGCGAAGGGGCGAGGTACCCGGATGCTGCAGCATCAGGCGAGCCTTGATCAGGCCGGCGCAGGGACGGCCGGTGCGCAGTGGCGTGCGATCTCGCCGGTGAGCTGGGGCCAGAGCGGGCGGGGAAGGTCGTGCCCCATCCCGGAGTAACCCACCAAGCGGGCTCCCGGGATCCGCCGCGACAGCGCCAGCCCGCCGCTGAAGGAGACGAGCGGGTCGTTCAACCCGTGAATGACGAGCGTCGGCACCCGCAGCTGCCCGAGAGGGCGGGTGCGATCCGGCTGCACGAGGCAGGCGGCGAGCTGGCGAAAGTAACCGTTCGGGTCGTACGCCCGGTCATAGCTCGTCCCCGCCTGGACCTGCAGGTACTCCTCGTCGAACGCGAAGCCCGGCGACCCGATCAGGCGGAATACGCCGACCGCAGCGGCGATGGCGGCGTCGCGGTCCGGCACCGCGCGGCGGCGCAGGAGCTGCCGCACGATCTTGGGCGCGGGTTGCCCCACCCGGCGCGAGCCGGTGGAGGTCATGATCAGCGTCAGGGTCCGCACCCGCTCCGGGCTGCGCAGGGCGAGGGCCTGCGCGATGAACCCGCCCATCGACGCCCCCACCACATCGACGGCGCCCGACCCGAGCGCCTCGATCAACCCGGCGGCGTCGTCGGCCATGTCGTCGATCGAGTACGGCGCCGGCTCCCGTCGCAGCACCACCCGCGCGGGGCGCGGGGCGGGCAGGCCGTCGAGATGCGTGGACAGGCCGCAGTCCCGGTTGTCGAAGCGCACGACGTAGTGCCCGGCCGCCGCGAGCTCGGCGCAGAACTCGTCCGGCCAGGCGAGCATCTGCGTGCCGAGACCCATGATCAGCAGGAGGGTGGGGTCGGAGGGGTCGCCGAACGTCTCGTACGCCAGCTCGATGTCGCCGACCGTTGCGCGCTGGATGCCATCCACGCCGCCACCCTAGTAGGGGAGTGTCCGGAGTAGGGGAGCGTTCGGAGTGGGGAAGTGTTGGCAGGCCGCGGATCGGGTAGGCCTCCCCTGTGAAGGATCGGGGTCAGCGCGGCGGCCCGGACTATCACGATCCGCTCGCCGGTATCGGCGGGGCGCCGCCCGCGCGCAGCGCGCTGACGCTTCGGCTGGTGCTCGCCGCGTTCGGGCTGCTGTTCTGCGGTGTAGCAGCGGTGCTCGCCGGCGTAGCGGGAGCGGTGGCGTTGGCCGTCGCACTGGCTGTCCTGGCGGTCATCGCTGCCGTCGACATCGCGGTGATCGTGCGCCGCAAGCGACGCGGCGAACCCGGTTGACCGCGCGGGCCATGATGACGGCATGGTGCTGCGCGGCGATCGCGTCATGCTCGTGCCCGTTGCGGCGCAGCACGTCCGGAAGCTGCGGCGCATCCTGACGACCGCGGAGGTTCGCTCGCGATGGGGTGACGAGGCGGCATCGCCGCGGTGGCCGTTCGACGACCCGTCCCTGATGCGGTTTGCGGTGCTGGAGGATGGCCGCACGGTCGGGATGGTGCAGTACGGCGAGGAGAACGAGCCGATGTACCGCCACGCCTCGATCGACATCTTCCTCGATCCGGTGGTGTGCGGCCGGCACCTCGGAAGGGACGCGGTCCGCACTGTGGCGCGACACCTCGTCACCGACCGCGGCCACCACCGCGTCGTGATCGACCCCGCCGCCGACAATGAGGCCGCGATCCGTTGCTATGCCGCTGTCGGGTTCCGACCCGTCGGCGTGCTGCGCCGCTACGAGCGGGACGTCGACGGGCCGGGCTGGCACGACGGGCTGCTGATGGACCTGCTCGCCGACGAGCTCAACTAGCCGACCTTTGAGGGCCAACCAGTAGCCGGGTGATCCTCCCGCGCTGCCCGCTGATCACGAGACCTGAATCGTTCGGTTTCCGCACCGACGCTCTCCTGATCAACTCGACGGCGGCCGGGCGGGGAGGACCAATTCGGGGGTGAATTTCGGGGGAATTGGTTAGCCGCGGGTGAATTCGCCGTGAGACTCCACGGCGTGAAGCTTTCCGGCGAAGCCGAGCGGGACACGGTTGAGCGACGGTGCGGTCGGGTGAGACGCGCGCTGGTTCGGTTGGGTGTTCTCGCGGCGGCCGGTGTGCTGCTGGCGTTGGTGGTTGTCGGGCTGGTGCCCGTTGGCGGTGGCGGTGTGTCGGCGAGGCCGGTGCCGCGTGGGGGGCTGGTCGCGGTGCCGCAGCGGACTGTGGTGCTGGACCGCTCGGCCGTGATGAGGGTGCTCGACGGGGTGCGGGGCGCGGTCACGGCGGCGGCGTTCACCGGGTCCGGTTGCCTGGATGGCGTCGCGGGGGCGCTGGCCGCCTCGTTCGGCGCGGGGAGCTTGCCGAGTGCCGCGGCGTCGGGTTGTGGGCGGGTGGAGTGGGGCTGGGTCGCCGGGTCGGACCCGACCGGGAGGCAGCAGGCCCACGCGGCGTTTGGCCGAACCGCGGCGGGTGCGTCGCCGCTGATCGACACGACGGCGCGGCGGGTGGGGTTGGCGGTGGGGCCGCGGCGGGAGTCCGGGGTGCTGACGGGGTATGTGCTGGTCTGGGTGGTGTCCGCGTGAGCCGTCCGCGGCGGCGCCGGTCGCGGTTTCCCCTTCCCAGTCTTGGCCTTTCTTCCTCGCTGCGCTGGGCCGTTCGTTCCTCGTGGATTTCTGGAGGCTCCGTCATGCGCGGTCCGGTCCCTGCTGCTCGCCGTCGGGTGTGCGTGCGTTCCGGGGTGACGGGGATGGCGGTGGTTGCGGCGTTGCTGGCGTCGCTGGTGGCCCCGGTCCCCGCCGCGCGGGCCGCGAGCGTCCCGGCGGGTCGGGTGGTGCTGGACCCGGATGACAACTACAGCCACGCGCAGTGGGCGGGCACGACCTACACCGAGTTGCCGATCACCTACGCGGTCGCGCGGGCGGCGAAGACGAAGCTGGCGGCGCTGTGCGACACGGCGGTGGTGATCAGCCGGGACGCGTCGCAGGATTTCGTGCCGCGGGCGCAGCGGGCCGCGGTGATGGCCGGCGCCGACGTGGCGCTGACGATCAGCCTGAACAACCTGACCGGCGCGCCGTGGGGCACCGCGGCCGACGGCGGCGCGCAGACCTACGCCACCACGAACGGCAATAGTTCGGCGTTCGCGCACAAGACGCTCGAGGAGTGGAGCCGGTTCACCGGCCGGCCGAACGCGGGCGGGGTGAACCAGGGCGGCAGCAACGGCACCACCTACCCCTACGCGGAGTTCGCTGCGCTGCCGGGGACGTATGCGCAGACGTTCTTCGGGTACCTGGACCACAACTTCGACTGGCCCGCCATCTCGCAAAGCTACGACGGGATGCCGTACGGCTACCTGGTCGACGCGGTGGTCACCGCGGTGGGGCACCAGTTGCAGGCCCAGGGCGTCAGCTGCGGCAACGCGGCGGCGGGGCAGTCGGCGTTTCCCGCGGCGCCGAGCAAGGCGCAGCTCGCCGCGCTGTTCGCGCTCGGCTTCGCGAACTGGATGCGTTACGGCGCCGACCCGGTCAACTTCGCCACCGGCAACTTTCTGCAGTCGGCGAGCCTGTTCAGCGTTGCCGGACCGGGCGGCACGGCGACGCCGGTCGGCCTGACCTACAACTCCCTCGACACCCGATTCGGCATGTTCGGGGTGGGCTGGTCCTCCGGGCTGAGCGTGCGTAGTCAGACGTTCACGGACGGGTCGGTGCTGATCACCTCCGGGGACGGGTCGGCGGTTGCCTATGACCGCACCGGGGACGGCACGTACCGCGCGGCGCTGCCGGGGAGCTACAACACGCTCGGTCGGACCGGCCCGCACACCCTCGTCCTGACGATGCCGGACACGTCGGCCGAGACGTTCACCGAGGACGGCTACACCGGGGCCGGGGCGATGAGCGCGCGCACCGACCGCGCCGGCCGGATCTGGAGCTACGCCTACGCGACGAGCACCGCCACGGTCGGTGGCGGGGCGAACCCGTGGCCGGTCGCACCGGACGGCACGTCCGGCGGGTCGGCGCCATCGCCGGTGACGATCACTTCCCTCGGCGCGCTGGCCTCGATCACCGCGCCGGGCGGTCAGAAGATCACCTTCAGCAGCGACAGTGCCGGGCGGATTACGAAGGCAACCCGGCCCGACGGCGCGGCCTGGACGCTTGCCTACAGCAGCGCCGGGGAGCTGGTCTCGATCACCGACCCGCTCGGGCACGCGACGACCTACGGCTATGACCGCGGCCACCGGATGACGACGGTGACCGCGCCGGACGGCGTCACCTACGTGAGGAACACCTACGACGCGCAAGGCCGGGTGGTACGGCAGGTCAACGGCGACGGCCACGCCTCGACCATCGCCTACGGCTCGGGCACCACGACCTACACCGACACCACCGGCGCGGCGACGACGTTCACGATGGATGGTTCCGGCCGGGTCACGAAGGTGGTGACGCCGCTCGGGCACACCCTGAGCACCGGCTACGGCAACTGGGACACCACCTCGTCGACCGACGCCAACGGCAACACGACGAAGTACGCCTACGACGGCGACGGGAACCTGACGCAGGTCACCGACCCGCTCGGCGGGTCGACCTCCTACGCCTACACCGCGCG
>JAVHVL010000613.1:0-2746 GCA_032160565.1 Pseudonocardiales bacterium
GTGATCTCGCCGAGGACGGCGGGTTCGCCCATCCCGGCGCTGGCCCACAGCACGTCGATCGAGCCCTTTTCCCGCTTTACGGTGTCGTACAAGCGATCCAGGTCATCCAGGTCGGCGGCGTCACCCCGGACGGCGGTGACGTTGCGGCCGATCTCCTCGACGGCGGCGTCGAGTGCTTCTTGCCGCCGGGCCTGGATGAAGACGTGCGCGCCTTCCTCGACGAATAATTTGGCGCCGGCCAGTGCCATGCCGGTGGATCCGCCAGTGATCACTGCGACCTTGCCGTCAAGCTTTCCCACGATCAATCCGTTCAGCTGTAGGGATGGGGCGACCGGTGTCATGCTTATGGAAACCGATTCGTGTACCTAAGGTAGCCGGGGCTCCCGCGAGAGCGCAAGCTATGTACACCGATCAGTACCACTCGGGCTAGACTCAAGGGATGACGGAGTTGGCGAAGGGGCCCATGGGCCAGCGGCGCGGTCGGGGTGCACGCGAGCGCATCCTTGTCGCGGCACAGACGCTGTTCCGCGAGCAAGGCATCAGCCGCACCAGCATCGACCAGGTCTGCGCCGCGGCCGAGGTGTCCAAGCGCACGGCGTACCAGCACTTCGCGGGAAAGGATGAGCTCGTCGCCGAGTACCTGCATCAATTCGATCCTGACGTCATGTCTGGAGTTTTCGACTGCACCGACCTCACGCCCCGCGAGCGACTTCTCGCCGCGTTCGAGATGCCGGCGTCCACGCCGCTGTGCCCCTACATAGCGGCTGCCGTCGAACTCCGCGACCCTGAGCACCCTGCATCTCGGACCGCCCGCGCCTACAAGATCGCCATTGCGGAACGGCTCGCCGAGACCGCCCGCGAAGCCGGTGCCGCCAACCCCGAACAACTTGGCGAACAACTGGCGTTGCTCATCGACGGTGCTTCGGCCCGCAGCCAAGTCATCAACAGCGAATCATTCTCCGCCGCCGCCGCCATCGCCGCCGTCCTCATCGACAACGCCATTCCCGCGTCATCGTCTCCAAAGCCCCGCGGTAACAGACCAACCAAAAGGTCTACTCCCGATCGGATAGACGGTCGTTGACGGCCCGATCACCCCTCATCAGCTGGAACACACCGTCGAGCTCGGGGCGGCCGAAGCCGTAGCCGCCGGCACCCGTTCTGAAGACCGGCCCGCGGGACTGCCGTGGCCAACGGGTCGAGTCGTCAAGTTAGGTGCGGCGGCTCTGGAGCGCGCTGGTTGCCCGCGATATCTGACAACAAGCCAGACAAGAGCCGTCGATCTGCGTGCCGCGAAGTCCAGCTCCGTCTTGCCGACATCCGCGCAGATGAGGCCGTATGTGCCGGCCGGATGACCGCGGGTGTTTACCGGACATGCCGATGAGCGTGCGTTAGCCGGTGTGCACGGCCCTGCCGCTCCGGTCGTTGCGGTAATAGCCGTGCACGTCCTCCACAAGGACGTGGTTGCTGTTGGCTGCGAGACGGTCGAGGACCACACCGCGGCAGGTGCCTTCGTGGGCTCAGCCGGAGACCTCCAAGCCACCGACCGAGCGTCCGGTGTTGGCGTTGAACGCGGTCGTGATCGTCGGGCCGCAGGGTCCTTCGCTGGTCATGGCGCCCTCGCCGTACACCAGCCAGGTGGGTCCGCCCCGGTTCTCTGGTGTCGTCGATCCATCCGGGTTGATCGTGGCTGGCGTCAACGACGAGTACCCACCGAAGTACAGGTGCCACACGATCGGCGCACTCGACCCACCTCCCCAGTCATGCAGGTAGTTCGCCCACACGGCAGCGGCGCTGACCTTCGGCGTCACGCTAGTGGGCTCCGGCACGAGTTGGGCCTGGCCCTGATCGAGGGTGAGCGTGGACGTGATCCGTACCGGGGTCGGCATGGGCGTCGGCGTCGGGTCAGGCGCCGGGCACTGCCCGCGCAGCGCCGTGTCGGGCGCGGTCGTGTCGTAGCTGATCGAGTCGAGGATCGCGTGCTCGATGGTGGCGTCGGTGCCGATGCCGAGCTCAATCGAGACGCCGTGATACCAGACACCGACCACCTCGCTCCTCGCCCGCGTGGACTGGTAAATCACCTGACCGCCGGGCAATGTCGTCGGCGGCTCATCCGTCGGCCGCTCGGGTTGGGTCTGCAACCACACGCCATCGGCCTTTTGGAACGGCCCAGGCGAGTATGCGCACGACGGCACTAGCTGGTAGCTGACGCCGACGAATACGCGATCCGCCTGCCCCGCGAACACTGAGGAGCAGGTATGGCGAGCGTGGGCACCGTCGATGACCGGCCACGCTGCCGGGACGGTCAGCTCGACTCCGCGGTAGTAGACCTGTCGCGAGCCGACCGCCGTCGTGGTCGCCGCCGCGTTCGGCAGCCCCGATGCGCTCGTGACGGGCCCGGCCCCGCCCACGGTCGGCGCCAACGCCGCGCCAGAGCCGCAGGCGGTCAGAATCAGCCCGAGGGCGACGCACAGCGCGAAGCGACGCACATCCGATAGACGTGGTCGTCGCCCCGATTCGTTCACGCGGACCGCGTCGCTTCCGATGGCAGCGGCCGGAGCAGCCGAGTGGCGATGCTCGCGGCGAGGACGACCAGGTTCGCGAACATCACCGAGAACAGGACGCTGGGTCTGCAGTACGAACTGGTGTTGCATCCAGCGATTGCCAGGGCGAACACGAGGATCGCGGCAACCGTGGCCGGTGGGACTCTCTCACAGCCTGTAAGTGTCCGTCGACGACTGGATCATTA
>JAVHVL010000635.1:0-5373 GCA_032160565.1 Pseudonocardiales bacterium
GAGGTGCGTGACGGTCGCGACCATGCCCCGGATCTCCGGGCGGTCTTCCTTGACGACGACGTCGTGCATGCGCTTGAGCCCAAGCGTGCGCAGCGTCTCGCGCTGGTTCTGCTTGTTACCGATGCCCGACTTGGTCTGCGTGATCTTCAGACGGCTCATGCTCAGCTCGACTTTCCGGCACGGGCACGCAGCAGGCCTGCGGGGGCGACGTCCTCGAGCGCCAGACCGCGCCGCGCCGCGACCTCCTCGGGGCGGACGAGTGCCTTCAGCGCGGCCACCGTCGCGTGCACGATGTTGATCGGGTTGTCCGAGCCGAGTGACTTGGACAGCACGTCGTGGATACCGGCGCACTCGAGCACGGCGCGCACCGGGCCACCGGCGATGACACCGGTACCGGGGCTGGCCGGCTTGAGCAGCACCACGCCGGCCGCCTTCTCGCCCTGCACCGGGTGCGGGATGGTCTGCTGGATCCGCGGCACCTTGAAGAAGTTCTTCTTGGCCTCCTCGACACCCTTCGCGATGGCGGCCGGAACCTCCTTCGCCTTGCCGTAGCCCACGCCGACCGTCCCGTCGCCGTCCCCGACCACGACCAGCGCCGTGAAGCTGAACCGGCGGCCACCCTTGACCACCTTGGCGACGCGGTTGATCGTCACGACCCGCTCGAGGTTCGTGCTCTTCTCGGGGACGTTGCCGCCACGACCGTCGCGGCCACCGCGACGGTCGCCGCGCTCGCCGCCCCGCTCATTACCGCCCGTACGGGCTCCGCGCTGCGGACCGGGCATCAGACGTTCCCCTCAGTTGCGTTATTCATCAGAATTCCAATCCAGCTTCGCGAGCTGCCTCGGCGAAGGCCGCGATCCGCCCGGTGTAGGTGTTGCCCGAACGGTCGAAGACGACCTTGCTGACTCCGGCTGCCTTGGCGGCCTCGGCCAGCTGGGCGCCGATCTGCTTGGCCCGCGCGGTCTTGTCGCCGTCGGCAATCTTGTACGTCGACGCCGAGGCGAGGGTCACGCCCTTGGTGTCGTCGACGACCTGCGCGAACAGGTGCCGCGACGAGCGGGTGACGACCAAGCGCGGCCGCTCGGCCGAGCCGACGACCTTCTTGCGCAGCCGGAAGTGGCGGCGGGCCTTGGCGACCCGGCGGGTGGCCGAGATGCCGGCCGAACGCTTGGCCTGCTTGGCGATCGTGGAGGCGCCCATTACTTCTTACCGGCCTTTCCAGCCTTACGACGAATAACCTCACCCTGGTAACGCACGCCCTTGCCCTTGTACGGGTCGGGCTTGCGCAGCTTGCGGATGTTGGCGGCCACCTCGCCGACCTTCTGCTTGTCGATGCCCTCGACGGCGAACCGGGTCGGGGCCTCGACGCGGAAGGTGATGCCCTCGGGAGCGGGGACCACGACCGGGTGTGAGAACCCGAGCGCGAACTCGAGGTCGCTGCCCTTGGCCGTGACGCGGTAACCGGTACCGACGATCTCGAGGGTCTTGATGTAGCCGTCCGTCACGCCGGTCACCATGTTGGCGATGAGCGTGCGGGACAGGCCGTGCAGCGACTTCGACAGCCGCTCGTCGTCCGGCCGGCCGACGGAGATCGTGCCGTCGTCGGCGCGGCCGACGGTGATCGGCTCGGCGACGACGTGGCTGAGGGTGCCCTTCGGCCCCTTCACCGTGACCTGCTGGCCGTCGATCGTGATGTCGACGCCCGACGGGACCGGGACGGGAAGCTTTCCGATGCGACTCATGGTGTGCGTCCCCCTACCAGACGTAGGCGAGGACTTCCCCGCCTACTCCACGCTTGGCAGCCTGCCGGTCGGTCAGCAGGCCGGATGACGTCGAGAGGATCGCGATGCCCAGACCGCCCAGAACTCGAGGCATGCCGGTCGACTTGGCATACACCCGCAGGCCAGGCTTGGAGACGCGGCGCACGCCGGCGATGCTGCGCTCGCGGTTCGGCCCGTACTTCAGGTCCAGGGTGAGGACACGCCCCACCTGCCCCTCAGGCGCGTCCGCGACGGAGAAGCCGGAGATGTAGCCCTCCTGCTTGAGGATCTCAGCGATGTGACCCTTGAGCTTGGAGTGCGGCATCACCACGGCGTCGTGGAACGCCGAGTTCGCATTGCGCAGACGCGTGAGCATGTCTGCGATCGGATCGGTCATCGTCATGAGCGGGCCTCCGAAGTGAGCATCGCAGGGCCGCCTGCGGCCCGAGGAGCGGAGCGGCGGAGGGCCGCGGGGCGATTAGTCATGATGTGAACTTCTTTCTCGCGGCGGTTCCCGAGGGCCTGCCGCGAAGGTTGGTTACCAGGAGGACTTGGTGACGCCGGGCAGCTCGCCGGCGTGCGCCATCTCGCGCAAGCAGATCCGGCACAGGCCGAACTTCTTGTAGACCGAGTGCGACCGCCCGCAGCGCTGGCAGCGGGTGTAGCCGCGGACCTTGAACTTCGGCTTCGCCGCAGCCTTGTTGACTAGTGCCGTCTTCGCCATCTTGTGCTCAGCTCTCTGTGGTCTCACGGAACGGGAAGCCGAGCGCCTTGAGCAGCGCACGTCCCTGGTCGTCGTCGGCCGCGCTCGTGACGACAGTGATGTCCATGCCGCGCGGGCGGTCGATCGAGTCGGGGTCGATCTCGTGGAACATCGACTGCTCGTTCAGCCCGAACGTGTAGTTGCCGTTGCCGTCGAACTGCCGGTCGGACAGGCCGCGGAAGTCGCGGATGCGAGGCAGCGCGAGCGACAGCAGCCGGTCGAGGAACTCCCACATCCGGTCGCCGCGGAGGGTGACCTTCGCGCCGATCGGCATCCCCTCGCGCAGCTTGAACTGCGCGATGGACTTGCGGGCCTTCTGCACCAGCGGCTTCTGGCCGGTGATCAGCGTCAGGTCGCGGACCGCGCCGTCCATGAGCTTGCTGTCCTTGGCCGCCTGGCCGACGCCCATGTTCACGACGATCTTGACCAGACCCGGCACCTGCATGGGGTTGCCGTAGGAGAATTGCTCCTTCAGCGACGGCACGATCTCCTGGCGGTACCGCTGCTTCAGGCGCGGCGCCGGGACCTCGGTGGTCGGGGTGCTCATGACAGGTCCTTCCCGGAACGGCGCGACACGCGCACGTTCTTTCCGCTCTCGTCGTCGCGCCGGTAGCCGATGCGCGTCGCCTTGCCGTCGCCGTCGACGACCATCACGTTGCTGGCGCTGATCGGGGCCTCGACGTGCTCGATGCCGCCGGCCTTCGCGCCGCGCGCGGTGGTCGTCAGCCGGGTGTGCTTCTTGACCCGGTTGACCCCTTCGACGACAACCTTGTTCGTCAACGGGTCGGCCGCGATGACCTTGCCCTTGACGCCGCGGTCCTTGCCGGCGATGACCACGACCTCGTCGCCCTTCTTGACCTTCATCGAGCCGCCTCACAAACCGCGTTCGCCGGCTCGATGGAGCTCCGAGCCTGCTGTGCCAATTTCATTCGTTCGCTTCGCTCACTCATGGCTAGAGAACCTCAGGTGCCAGAGAAATGATCTTCATGAACTTCTTGTCGCGCAGCTCGCGCCCGACCGGACCGAAGATGCGCGTACCACGCGGCTCACCGTCGGCCTTGATCAGGACGGCGGCGTTCTCGTCGAAGCGGATGTAACTGCCATCCGGACGGCGCCGCTCCTTCACGGTGCGCACGATGACCGCCTTGACGACGTCACCCTTCTTGACGCCTGCTCCGGGCAGCGCGTCCTTGACCGTCGCGACGATGATGTCGCCGATTCCGGCGTAGCGCCGACCCGAGCCACCCATCACCCGGATGCACAAGATCTCCTTGGCACCGGTGTTGTCGGCGACTCGTAGTCGCGACTCCTGCTGAATCACTTGAAACTCCCGAAATATTGCGGTGACTTGGGCTGACGGCTCGGTCTTACTTGGCCCGCTCGAGAACCTCGACCACACGCCAGCGCTTGGTGGCCGACAGCGGACGGGTCTCCATGATCAGCACGCGGTCACCGACGCCGACCTGGTTGGTCTCGTCGTGCGCCTTGAGCTTGTTCGTACGCCGGATGACCTTGCCGTAGAGGGGGTGCTTGACGCGGTCCTCGACGGCGACGACGACGGTCTTCTCCATCTTGTCGCTGACGACGAGCCCCTCGCGGGTCTTGCGGAACGTGTTCCGCGCGGTCGATTCGCTTGCCTCGGTCATGCCACACCCTCAGTCGGAGCGACCGACAGGCCGACCTCACGCTCGCGCAGGATCGTGTAGATCCGCGCGATGTCGTGGCGGACGGTGCGCAGTCGCCGGTTGTTGTCCAGCTGCCCGGTAGCCATCTGGAAGCGCAGGTTGAACAGCTCTTCCCTGGCCTCGCGCAGCCGGGTCTCGAGCTCGTCGTCATGCAGCTCGCGCAGCTCGGCAGAGTTCGTTGTCATCAGATGTCACCAGTTTCACGCTTGACGATGCGGCACTTCATCGGCAGCTTGTGGATCGCGCGGGTGAGCGCCTCGCGGGCGACCACCTCATTCGGGAAGGAGAGCTCGAACAGCACCCGACCCGGCTTGACGTTCGCGATCCACCATTCCGGCGAACCCTTACCGGAACCCATGCGAGTTTCCGCCGGCTTCTTGGTGAGCGGGCGGTCCGGGTAGATGTTGATCCAGACCTTGCCGCCACGGCGGATGCGCCGGTTGATGGCGATACGCGCGGACTCGATCTGCCGGTTCGTGACGTACGCCGGCTCGAGAGCCTGGATGCCGTACTCACCGAACGACACCCTCGTGCCGCCCGAGGCCATGCCCGATCGGCTCGGGTGGTGCTGCTTGCGGTGCTTGACCCGCCGTGGGATGAGCATGGCTCAGCTCTCCGTGATCTCGTTGGTGACGGTGTCCTCGGGCTGGGTGACGGCCGACGGCGACTCCTGGGCGATCTCGGCCTCGGCCTCCGCCTCGGTCGTGATCGGCGACTCCTGCAGCCCCGCGTCCAGCTCGATGGTCCCCGGCTCCGGAGCCACGAGGGACGCGATCTCGCCGTGCGGCTCCGCCGCGTCCGGCGCCTTGCCGACCGGCGTCGCGATCTCGGGCTGCGCCTCGGCGAGGTCGGACGCGGTGACGCCGACCGGCGCCTCGAGCTCACCGGATGCTGCCCGGCCCGCGTCGGTGCTGACGCCAGTGGTGCCCTGCGAGCCGGAACGGCGCGGACGAGCCGCACCCGCCGGACGCTCACGCCGCTGGCGCAGCGCCTCGGCGGCGACGGCGGCCTCCCGCTCGGCGCGCGAGCCGGTAGGCACCTCGCCCTTGTAGATCCATACCTTCACACCGATGCGGCCGAATGTCGTGCGGGCCTCGTAGAAGCCGTAGTCGATGTTCGCGCGCAGCGTGTGAGCCGGCACGCGACCCTCGAGGTAGAACTCGCT
>JAVHVL010000003.1:0-4722 GCA_032160565.1 Pseudonocardiales bacterium
ACTCGCGAGAGCTCTGCGGTGGCACGCACGTCGAGCGCAGCACGATGATCGGCATGGTCAAGCTGCTCGGCGAGGCCTCGATCGGTTCGGGCGTGCGGCGCGTGGAGGGGCTGGTCGGGCTGGACGCCTTCCGCTACCTCGCGCGCGAGCACCTCCTGGTGCACCAGCTGTCGGAGGAGTTCAAGGCGCAGCCGGACGAGTTGCCGGAGCGGATCGGTTCGGTACTCGACCGGCTGAAGACGGCTGAGCGCGAGCTCGGGCAGCTGCGGGCCGCAGCCGTGCTGTCGAGCGCGGGCTCGTTGGCTGCCGCGGCGGAGGATGTCGCCGGAGTGCAGTTCGTGGCGGGGGAGGCACCCGCCGGTGTGGGGGGCAACGACCTGCGCTCGCTGGCCCTCGACGTCCGCGGCCGGCTGCGCGCCGGTGATCCGGCCGTCGTGCTGCTCGCCTCGGCCGTCGACGGTGGCGGGGTCACGTTCGTCGCCGCCGTGAACGACGCGGGGCAGGCGGCGGGGCTGGCCGCCGGCGAGATCGTCCGGTCGTTCGCGCCGGTGCTCGGTGCCCGCGGGGGCGGCAAGGCCGACGTCGCGCAGGGCGCCGGCGGCGACGCGGTCAAGCTGCCCGATGCCCTGGCCGCGGTGAAGGAACTGCTGCGCACCCGATGAGCGCGGGGGTCTGGCTGGGCGTGGACGTCGGCACTGTCCGAGTCGGGGTCGCCCGCAGCGATCCGCACGGGGTGCTGGCCAGCCCGCTCGTCACCCTGCAGCGCGACGCTCATGGTGGCCGCGACCTCGCCGAGCTGTCCGCGCTGGTGCGGGAATCCGACGCGGTGGGCGTTGTGGTGGGTTTGCCCCGGACCCTCCGCGATCGCGAGGGTACGTCCGCCGTTATGGCCCGCGAATATGCCGCGGCGCTGGCCGAGATCATCAGCCCGATACCGGTGCATCACGTCGACGAACGGCTCACTACCGTGAGTGCGGAGCGTAAACTCGCCGAACGCGGTGTTCGTGGCCGGGCGCGGCGGGCCGTCATCGATCAGGTCGCCGCCGTCGAATTGCTGCAACACTGGCTCGACACTCACCAGTCCTGAGCACCGCCCCCGCGGTGCCGATCGGGCCCGAGGGGGAAACCCCGCGAGAACGAATGGAGCACGCAGGCGTGGTGCACGGCGAGCGTGAATCGCTGACCGAACAGGACCCGCACACCCTGCTCTTCGGCCACGACGAGGACTTCGACTCGGCCGGGCCGGCCGCGGAGGGCGTGCTGAGCCGTTCGGCCCGCTCCCGCGTTGAGCGGTCACATCGCCGACGGCTGCGGCGCCGCCGCCGCGCATTCGGGCTGATGACCGCGTTCGTCCTCGCCGTCGTGCTCGTGGTGGGGTACGCCGGCTATCGCATGTACGAGAACCGATACCACCCGAAGGACTACGCCGGGCAAGGCACCGGCTCGGTCCTCATCAGCGTGCGGTCCGGCGACGCCGCGGGGGACATTGCGCAGACGCTCGTCGACAAGGGCGTCGTCCGTACCAAGCGCGCATTCACCAACGCCGCCGGTGCGAACTCCAACTCCGGCAGCATCTCGGCCGGCACCTACCAGCTGCACAAGCACATGTCTGCGGCGAGCGCGCTGGCGATGATGCTCGACAGCACGTCGCGCGTCAGCAACAACGTCGTGGTGTTCGAGGGTGCGACGGTCATCGACGTCGCCAAGCCGCTGGCGAAGGCGCTCAACGTGGACGTCGCGACCGCCACGGCCGCGATCGACAAGGTCTCCACCCTGGGGCTGCCGAGCGGCTACACCCGCGGTTCGGCGAGCCCGACGTCGGTCGAGGGGTTCCTGTACCCGGCGACCTACACGTTCGACCCAGGCATCAGCCCGGCGAACGCGTTGCAGGAGATGATCGCGAAGTTCATCGAGGAGGACCGCTCGAGCGGGTTCGCCGCCGACGCGAAGGCGCTGCACATCACGCCGTACCAGGCGCTGATCATCGGCTCCATCGCGGAGAAGGAGGCGAAGGTCGCCGCCGACTACCCCAAGGTCGCGCGGGTGATCCTCAACCGGATCGCCGCCAAGATGCCGTTGCAGATCGACGCGACCAGCGCCTACGCCGCGAAGCTGCGCAACCTCGACCCGACGAAGGTCATCTACGCGAAGATCGACTCGCCGTACAACACGTACACGCATGACGGGCTGCCGCCGACACCGATCAGCAGCCCCGGTGCGGAGGCGATGGGGGCCGCCGTGCATCCGGCCAGCGGGAACTGGCTCTACTACGTCAACGGCGACAGCAAGGGCGATCTCTACTTCACCAACAACGAGGCCGACTTCCAGACGGCCGTCACCAAGTGCCGCGACCACAACTGGGGTTGTGGCTAGTCAGCAACGGGCGGCGGTGCTCGGCCGCCCCATCGGGCACTCGCTTTCGCCGGTGCTGCACCGCGCCGCATACTCCGCACTCGGACTCGACTGGAGCTACGACGCGATCGACTGCGGTGTGGCCGAGCTCGAAGGCGTGCTGGCCGAGCGGACCGACTGGGCCGGGTTCTCGTGCACGATGCCGATCAAGCACGCTGCTCTGAACCTCGCCGACGAGGTGCGCGAGGTAGCGATGCAGGTCGGTGCGGCCAACACCCTGCTGCCCGCGCCGGGTGGCGGCTGGATCGCGGACAACACAGATGTCGCCGGGGTCCTCGGGGCGCTGGCCGAGGCACCCGGATCCTGGTCCGACGCGACGGTTCTCGGCGCGGGCGGCACCGCGCAGGCCGCCGTCGTCGCGTTGGGTCAGTCCGGCATCGTCGTGGTCGACCTCCTCGTCCGCGACACCGCCCGCACCGCTGCCGTGCGCGAGACAGCCGCCCGCGCCGGGGTCGCTCTCCGGGTCGGCAAGCTCGACGCCGGGAGCCCCGCCCTCTCGTCCGGGCTCGTCGTCTCGGCGCTGCCACCGGGAGCAGCCGACGCGCTCGCCCGCCGTGCCTGGCGCGCCGGGCAGACCGTCCTGGACGTCGTCTACCACCACTGGCCCACACCGGTGGCCGCCGCAGCCGCCGGTGCGGGGGCGCGCGTGCTCAGCGGCGCGCTCATGCTGCTGCACCAGGCGGCCGCGCAGGTGCTGCGCATGACGGGCCAGGATGCACCCGTCGAGGCAATGCGCTCCGCACTACGCACGGCGGTGCCGAACGCCGGTCTCTGACCGCCGCTCAGAACACGACGACGGAGCGGAGCACGTCGCCGCGCCCCATCGCGGCGAAGGCCTGCTCGACATCGCCCAGCCCGATGGTCTCCGACACGAACGCGTCCAGCGGCAGCCGCCCCTGCAGGTGCAGGTCGACGAGCGTCGGGAAGTCGCGCGAGGGCAGGCAGTCGCCGTACCACGACGACTTCAACGCCCCGCCGCGCGCGAAGAAGTCCAGCAGCGGCAGGTCGATCCGCATCTCCGGCGTGGGCACGCCAACCAGCACGACGGTGCCGGCGAGATCGCGCGCGTAGAACGCCTGCTCGTACGTCTCCGGCCGCCCGACCGCGTCGATGACCACGTCGGCACCGAAGCCGCCGGTGAGGTCGCGGATCGCCTCGACCGGATCGGCCTGCCTCGAATTCACCGTCGCCGTCGCGCCGAGCCGCGTCGCCGTGGCGAGCTTGCGGTCATCGACGTCCACGGCGACGATCGTCGCCGCGCCGGCCAGCCGCGCACCCGCGATGGCTGCCGACCCCACGCCGCCGCAGCCGATCACGGCCACGCTCTGCCCGCGGCGGACGCCCGCGGTGTTGATCGCCGCACCGAGGCCGGCCATCACACCGCAGCCGAGCAGGCCGGCCACCTGCGGCGGCACCGCCGGGTTGACTTTCGTGCACTGCCCGGAGTGCACCAGCGTCTTCTCGGCGAACGCGCCGATGCCCAGCGCGGGGCTCAAGGCGGCGCCGTCGGCGAGGGTCATCGGCTGGGACGCGTTGAACGTGTCGAAGCAGTACCAGGGCTCGCCGCGCAGGCAGGCCCGGCAGCGGCCGCACACGGCGCGCCAGTTGAGGACGACGAAATCACCGGGCTCCAGACCGACGACCCCCTCGCCGACCGCCTCGACCACGCCGGCAGCCTCGTGCCCGAGCAGGAACGGAAAGGCATCGTTGATGCCGCCCTCGCGATAGTGCAGGTCGGTGTGGCACACCCCGCACGCCTGTACCTGGACCAGCGCCTCGCCGGGGCCGGGATCCGGCACGAGCACCGTGGTGAGCTGCACCGGCTCGCCCTTCGCGAGGCTGACCACCCCTTGCACCTGCTGCGGCATGCGGAGAACCCTTCGTCGGCTGTGCGGATCGTCGGCAACTGTAGGCTCGAATCAGGCGACACGGCAGGGGCTGATCATGGCGGCGACGACCACCCGGCGGGCAATCGTCCGCTTGCCCGAAGGCGCCGAGCCGGCCCGCATTCAGGACGATCTCGTCGTCGAGTCGCCGCTCGTCCTCGGGCTGCGCGGGGACGCCATCGCGACGCTGATGCGTACCCCCGGGGACGACATCGAGCTCGCCGCCGGCTGGCTGGTGGTCGAGTCCGGAGTGCTGCGCGCCGACGACGTGATCACGCTGCGGCAGTGCCGCGAGGACGACACCGACCGCGTGCACATCACGCTGCGCGACGGCGTTCGGCCGCCACGGCCCCGTGCGTTCGTCACGTCGGCCGCGTGCGGGGTCTGCAGCGCCGACGTGCTGGATCTCGCGCCGCTGCGTACC
>JAVHVL010000012.1:0-6969 GCA_032160565.1 Pseudonocardiales bacterium
TGTTCGCCATCTCGTGCACGGCGGTGAAGCCCCCCAGCGCAGCGGCCGCCGAGCCGGTGGTGATCGTCTCGGCATCCTCCCGGCCGGGCTCGCGCAGGTGGGTGTGCAGGTCGACGAAGCCCGGCAGCAGGATCAACCCCCCGGCGTCGAGGACGGTCGCGTCGGCGGGTGCCTCCACGCGCGCACCGATCTCGGCGATCACGCCGCCGTCCAGCAGCACGTCGACGGCGGTTGCGCCCAGCGGCGCGGCCCCGCGCAGCAGCACGCTCATCAGGATTCCTCCATGACGTTGACCGGCTCGTCCGGGCCGGCGAGCAGCCGGTAGAGCACCGCCATGCGGACGGCCACACCGGACCGCACCTGATCGAGCACCACCGAGCGCACGCTGTCGGCGGCGAGGGACGAGATCTCCAGGCCGCGGTTCATCGGGCCGGGGTGCAGCACCGGCACCTCCTCGCCCAGCTGGTCCAGCCGCCGCGGGCTCAGCCCGTAGCCGATCGCGTACTCGCGCTCCGTCGGGAAGTATTGACTGCCCATCCGCTCGCGCTGGACACGCAGCATCATCACGGCGTCGACGTCGCCGTGGGCCTTGCCGGACAGCACGGCGTCCAGGTCCCAGCTGGTGGCGCAGCCCCAGCTCGCGATGCCGGCCGGCAGCAGGGTCGGTGGCGCGACCATCGTGACGCGCGCGCCGAGCGTCGACAGCAGCAGGACGTTGGAGCGGGCGACCCGGCTGTGCGCGATGTCGCCGACGATGACGACATGCCGGTCGGTGAGCTCACCCAGCCGCTCGCGCAGCGTGAACGCGTCGAGCAGCGCCTGGGTCGGGTGCTCGTGGGTGCCGTCGCCGGCATTGATGACGTGGCAGTCCACCCAGCGGGCGATCTGCTGGACGGCGCCGGATGCGTGGTGCCGCACGACCAGGGCGTCGACCCCCATCGCGGCAACCGTCAGCACGGTGTCCCGCAGGCTCTCGCCCTTGCTGACGCTCGAGCCCTTCGCGCTGACGTTGACGACGTCGGCGGACAGCCACTTGCCGGCGATCTCGAAGGAGGAGCGGGTGCGGGTGGAGTCCTCGAAGAACAGGTTCACGACCGTGCGGCCGCGCAGCGGTGGCAGCTTCTTGGTCTCACGGGTCTGGATGGCGTTCATCCGCTTGGCGGTGTCGAGGATCGCGATCGCCTCGTCGCGGCTGAGATCGCCGGCGGAGAGCAGGTGGCGGCTCATGAGCTCCCTCCCGTGACGTGCACGCCGTCGGCGCCATCCGTCTCGAGCAGCGAGACCCGCACGCTCTGCCGCGGTGACGTCGGCAGGTTCTTCCCGACGTAGTCGGCCCGGATCGGCAACTCGCGGTGGCCGCGGTCCACCAGCACCGCGAGCTGCACCGCCCGGGGCCGGCCGAGGTCGTTCAGCGCGTCGAGGGCAGCTCGGATCGTCCGGCCGGAAAAGAGCACGTCGTCGACGAGGATCACGGTCTTGCCCGCGATGCCGCCCGGGGGCTCGACCGTGTCGCCGAGCGGGCGGACCCCCCGTAGCCGCAGGTCGTCGCGGTAGAGCGTGATGTCCAGGGAGCCGACGGGGAGTTGCACGCCGGCGAAGAGGGCGATGCGAGCGGCCAGCCGCCGGGCGAGCGGCACACCACGCGTCGGGATACCCAGCAGCACGGCCTCGAAGCCGCCCTTGGCGACATTCTCGATGATCTGATGCGCCATCCGGTCGACGATGCGGGCGAGTTCGGCGTCGCCGAGAATGGGGGCCGTCGCCGCGCCGGCGGGTGTCGCCTCGGCGGGCATGCGGGCATGACCGGTCACGCTGACCTCCTTGTCCGCCTCACGGGACGGGCCTTTAAAGGATGTCGATCCCGGCCACTCTAACAGCGCGGCCGGGTGGTTCCGGACGCGCGCACTCTGAATTGACGCCCCGGATACCCGGCGTTAGCGTCGCGGCACCCTGATTTGGCGACAAGTCCTGGACAACTCACGAAGGTCACTGAATGCCTACGGACGGTGCGGGAACCAGCTCTGCCGACGGGAGCTTCGGCCGGGCGCTCGGCGCCCGCCTGCGTGCCGCGCGTGCCCAGCAGCACCTGTCCCTCCACGGCGTGGAGCGCAAGTCCGACGGCCGCTGGAAGGCAGTCGTGATCGGCTCCTACGAGCGCGGCGACCGCGCCATCTCCGTGGAGCGGCTGGCCGAGCTCGCCGAGTTCTACGGCGTCGCGATGACCGACCTCCTGCCCCGCTCGAGAGCGGACTCCGGCCCGCCGCCGAGGAGCACGCCGCTGGCCAAGGTGGTGCTGAACGTCGCCCGGTTGGCCGCCGTCTCCGATCCGGACGCGGCGCAGTTCGCGCAGTTCGTCTCGGCGGTCCAGCGCAACCGCGGCTCCCTGGGGGGAACGTCGGTCGCGATCCGCCGCGACGACATGCGCACGCTCGCCCTGATCTACGACACGTCCGAGGACAGCCTCACCGAGCGGTTGGTGCGGTGGCAGGTGCTCGCGCCCGACTCAGTGATCCTCGACGGGGAGCCCTGACCGCTGCCCGGCCGGGCCTCGCTCCGGCGCGGCACCGATCGACGGCTGGTCGCGCAGCACTCGGGCCAGCACGCCGTTCACGAACCTCGGCGACTCGTCCGTGGACAGCGACTTGGCCAGCTCCACCGCTTCGTCGATCACCACCGCGTCCGGCACGTCCGCCCGCCACAGCAGCTCGAAGATGCCCAGCCGCAGCACGGCGCGATCGACTCCGGGCATGCGCTGGATCGTCCAGCCCTCGGCGTAGTCGGCGAGGATCTCGTCGATCCGCCGCCGGTTGGCCTGCACGCCTTCGACCAACTCGACGGTGAAGTCGTTGACCGGCGGGTCGGACAGCCGGACCCGGTCGGCGAGGGTGCCGACCGGGTCGGTGCCGCGCACGTCGGCCTCGTACAGGACGTCGACGGCGCGTTTGCGTGCCTTGCTGCGAGCTGCCACTAGGTGTTGATGCGTCCGAGATAGCGGCCGTCGCGCGTGTCGACCTTGACCTTCTCGCCGGTGGTCACGAACAGCGGCACCTGGATCTCGGCACCGGTCTCGAGGGTGGCCGGCTTCGTGCCGCCGGTGGAGCGGTCGCCCTGTACACCTGGATCGGTGTGGCTGATGAGCAGCTCGACACTCGTCGGCAGCTCCACGTACAGCGGCGTGCCTTCATGCACGGCGACGACGGCCTCGGCGTTGTCGAGCAGGTAGTTGGCGTTGTCCCCGACGGTCTCCGCGGGCACGTGCACCTGGTCGTAGGTGTCGCTGTCCATGAAGACGAAGTCGGTGCCCTCCTTGTAGAGGAACGTCATGCCGCGCTTGTCGACGGTGGCCGTCTCGACCTTCGTACCGGCGTTGAACGTGCGGTCCACCACCTTGCCGGAGAGCACGTTCTTCAAGGTGGTGCGTACGAACGCCCCGCCCTTGCCCGGCTTGACGTGCTGGAACTCGACGACGGTCCAGAGTTGTCCGTCGATGTTGAGGACCAGGCCGTTCTTGAGGTCGTTGGTGGTTGCCACGACTGGGCAGTCTAGTAGCGGCGCACCCATCGCCCCCGCGCCCGCCCCGTTCCTACGCCGTGCGTACCCCCGTCCCTCCCCTGTCCTCCCTCTATCCCTCCCTCTGTGAGCGGGGACGGGACGGACCGGAGGGATCAGGCGGGGAGCGCGTAGAGGAACACGTTGTCCTCGTACTCGCCCGTCGCGTTGTCGAACGCGCCGCCGCAGGACACCAGCAGCAGCCGCGACGTGCGCGCCGCGCCGGCCCGGCCGAAGCTGTCGCCCTGGTTGTACAGCTGCTGGCGCAGCGTCGGGTCGGCGGCGAGCTGCTCCTTGTTGTACTCCCGGCCGGCCACGACCTGATAGCGGATCCGGCGCCCGTCCGTGAGCCGCACGGTGAAGCGCTTGCCGACCGAGGTACGGGCGTACTCGGCCAGGTCGGCGAGTGCGCCCTGCACCGTCACTCCGTCGATCACGAAGTCGATGTGGCTGGTCAGGATCACGGTGCCGTGGTCACTGCCGGGTGCTGCGTCCTGCTTCGCCCAGCTGACGGCCCGCGGGTCGGCCGGGACGTAGAGGGTGCCGTCCGGGTTCAGCGGATCGGCGCGGACCGTCGCGTGCACGCCGCTCGGGTGGTGCGAGCTCGCGAACGGGATGTCGATCGCGACGGGGATCCCCGGCCGCGGCATAGATAGCGCCTTCGCGCGCGGCCGATGGGATGTCGCCGACGACCGCAGCCCGAAAGGCGCAGCCGCAGAACCCTGCGACGCTTCGGTTGTGACGGCCACCTCCGGAGGCAGGGCGCCGCTCGCGAGCGGCGCCCCCACCTCCGTCTTGCCAGTCGTCGCATCCAGCGCGAGCAGCGTCCCTGCTATGAACACCACCCAGGTGAGGCCGATCGCCAGCTGCCGGACCGGCGTCAACTCAGTGGACACCACGCTTCCACGGGCGCAACGTGGTCACCAGGCCGCCGACACCGGCGAGCATCAGCAGCGCGCCGAGCCACAGCGCGCCACCGGCGGGGGCGTGGCGACCCGCGGCAACGCCGGCCGGAACCGGGTTGGTCGTGTTGGTCGCCGCGACGCCCGCGATCCCGGCGGACGGGGTGGCGGTCGCTTCCGTACCCAGTACGGCCTCGGTGACCGTTGCCGTGGCGGTCGCGGTGGTCGTCTCCGTCGTCGTCTCCGTTGCGCTCACGGTCTGGGTCGGGGTCTGCTCGACGCCGGGGACCGCGCAGTCGTTGTTCCAGATCGCCTGGCCGGTCGTGTCCCAGTTCTGACCGTCGTAGCCCTCGAACGGCGGAATGATGTCACCGGCGTTGATTCCGTTGGCGCCGTGGCCCTCGATGTTGAGGATCGATTCCGAGCTGACTTCCTCCTGGACATACGGATTGGTCTCCGACGCCGTGGTGTGGCAAATAACGACCTTCTCGGGCGGAGCCGCGCTCGCTGGCGATGCGAATCCGCCGAGCAGTACCGCGGAGCCGGCGATAACTGCGGTCGCCCCGCTCAATGCAATTGTCCGCCGCCACCGGCCCCCGCCGATTTGCCGCATTTCTTCACGCCTGTTCAATCCCATGGTGGCCCCCTGCAATTGTGCCGGCACGCCACCTGGTTCGGGCGAGCTCCGGCGTTTCCGGCTGTCAACGACCGTAGAGCGCGGCGATTGCGGATTGATACTTTGAGACGCTAATACACCCGCGATTTGGTCCTATTCCTGTCCGTTTCTATACGGATTTCCCGGTTCGTGGTCGGAAACTACTGCGCCGAAATCGCGGCCTCTTCTGCACGGCGCGGTGTCGCGGGGAATCCGTGGCGGCGTCGCAACAGCATCCAGACCGGCCCGGCGAGCACGATCAGCGCGAGCAGAACCGAGCCGGTCAGCACGTTGCTCGCACCGAGCAACTTCAGCGCGGAGGCGAGCAGCACGAAGGCCAGCGCCCGCCTGATCAGCGCGCCCGGCAGCCGTGCCGACAGCTGCGCGCCGACATACGCGCCTGGCACGGCGCCGACCAGCAGCGACGCCGTGAGCCCGAGCCGGAAGTCGCCGAAGAGCAGGTGCCCGAGGGCAGCCGACGCGACGAGCGGCACCGCCTGCACGAGATCCGTGCCGACCAGTTCGCTGGCCCGCAGCGTGGGGTACAGAGTCATCAGCGCGATGATGATCAGCGAGCCGGAGCCCACCGAGGTCATGCCTACGACCAGACCGCCGACGGCGCCGATCGCCACCGTCGGCAGCGGCCGCACCGGCATCCGGGGCGGGCCGGCGGGGTCGGCGTCGCGGCGCCCGTCACGGTGCCGCGCCCGCTCGGCGAGGCGCAGGTACGCCCGCACGAACAGCCCGGTGGCGGCGATGATCAGGGCGACGCCCAGCGCCTTCTGGATCAGGTCCTCGATGTGGGCACCGTGTCCGAGCCCTCGGGCGATCAGCACCCCGACGAAGGCCGACGGGACCGAACCCACGCACAGCCAGCGCACCAGATCGAGGCGCACCGTGCGGTTGCGCAGATGGACGACCGAACCGACCGGCTTCATGACCGCGCTGGCGACCAGGTCGCTGGAGACGGCCGCGAGGGGCGAGACGCCGAAGACCAGCACCAGCATCGGAGTCATGAGGGCGCCGCCGCCCATGCCCGTCAGCCCGACGACGACCCCTACGGCAAGTGCGCCGAGCGCGAGCGTCCAGTCCAACCTTCGTTCCTCTCGACCGGCAGCTTTGACTGCCTATCCGCTGAAGTCTAGGGAGAAGCAATGAATGCTCGGACGAACGGCGGCGGACCGAGGCGGCGAATCGTCTCGCGGCGCTCGACCCGCAGCCCCGCGTCCGTGAGCAGCGACCGGATCTCAGCCAGCGTGGGGCGTACGCCACCGGGCTGGTTGCCGCGCCAGAATCGTGACCGGAACTGGTCCACCAGCACGACATGGCCGTCCTCGGCCAGGACGCGGGCAGCCTCGGCCAGCCCGGCCGGCTGGTCGCCCCAGTGGTGCAGGGACAGCGTGCTGACCACGAGGTCGAAGCGCCCGTCCGGGAACGGCAGCCGCTCGGCGCTCGCCCGAACGAACCGGGCGTGGCCGTCGGCGAGTTCGCGCGCCTGCCCCAACGCCGCCTCGTCCGGATCCACGCCGATCCGCTCGAGCACGTTCGGGAGGCGCTCAGACAGCTCTCGAACCAGCGCCCCGGCCCCGCAGCCCACATCGAGGACGCGCAGCGGAACCGGCACCGCCGCCAGCGCGACGTCGGACGAGCGTTGCGTCACCGCCGTGTGCCACCGTGCCTGCCAGCCGCTCTCGCGCCACCGTGCCTGCCGGGCGCTCTCGTGCGACCGTGCGTGCCAGGCGCCTTGGCCGTGCGGCGCATGGGCGTCGACCGCAGGCACCTCGCGATCGGCCGTCATGGCTAGAGTCTGCCCTGCCTCGGCCGAAACTTCAGATCACGTGTCGTCGGCCGTGTCGAGTCGCG
>JAVHVL010000016.1:0-4924 GCA_032160565.1 Pseudonocardiales bacterium
CCCAGACCGTCGTGCCCAAGGTCGTCACGGCCACGCCCACCGTCACCCAGACCGCGCCGGCAGTCACGGTCACCCCCAGGGCGACGACGACCAGGACCGCCGCACCGACCACGCCGGCACCGCCCGCCGCCACGCCGACGGCCCCGGCCAGCGCCACCCCCACCGGCTCGACGACGCCGTAGCCCCGAAGTCGGAGTCTGGCGCTCCCGTACCCTGAAGCCCATGTGCGGCATCGTCGGGTACGTCGGACCACGGCCGGCGCTCGACGTCGTAGTCGAGGGGCTGCGCCGCCTGGAGTACCGGGGTTACGACTCCGCCGGCGTCGCGATCATCGGCGCCGGCGAGCTGCAGGTGGCCAAGCGGGCCGGGCGGATCGAGAACCTCGACAAGGAGCTCGCGGACCGCAGCATCGCCGGCTCGACCGGCATGGGGCACACCCGGTGGGCCACCCACGGCGCCCCGAACGACCGCAACGCGCACCCGCACACCGACGCCAGCGGCCGCGTCGCGGTCGTGCACAACGGGATCATCGAGAACTTCGCCGAGCTGCGCACCGAGCTCGAGCGCGCCGGCGTGGAGATGGTCAGCGAGACGGACACCGAGACCGTCGCGCACCTCGTCGCGGCGCAGCTGCGCGACGGCGTGGATCTGGCGACGGCCGTGCGTACCGTCGCGTCCCGGCTGCACGGTGCCTTCACGCTGGTGCTGCTCGACGTGCAGCAGCCGGACGTCGTGGTCGCCGCACGCCGCAACTCCCCGCTCGTCCTCGGCGTCGGGGACGGCGAGACGTTCCTCGGCAGCGACGTGGCCGCGTTCATCGAGTACACCCGTGAGGCGGTCGAGCTGGGGCAGGACCAGGTGGTCGAGATCCGCAGCGACGGCTACACGATCACCGACTTCTCCGGCGCGCCGGTCGAGGGCCGGCCGTTCCACATCGACTGGGATCTCGCCGCCGCCGAGAAGGGTGGCTACGACTACTTCATGCTCAAGGAGATCCAGGAGCAGCCCGCCGCTGTCCGGGACACGCTGCTCGGGCACTTCGTGGACGGGCACATCGTGCTCGACGAGCAGCGGCTGGACCATCAGGAGCTGCGCGACGTCGACAAGGTGTTCATCGTCGCCTGCGGCACGGCCTACCACGCCGGCCTGATCGGCAAGCAGGCGATCGAGCACTGGACGCGGATCCCCGTCGAGGTCGAGATGGCCTCCGAGTTCCGCTATCGCGACCCGGTGCTGGACCGGCAGACGCTGGTCGTGGCGATCAGCCAATCGGGCGAGACCGCCGACACGCTCGAGGCGGTGCGGCACGCGCGGCAGCAGCGCGCGAAGGTGCTCGCCATCTGCAACACGAACGGCGCGCAGATCCCGCGCGAGTCCGACGCGGTGCTCTACACCCACGCCGGGCCGGAGATCGGTGTCGCGGCGACCAAGACGTTCCTGGCTCAGGTGGCCGCGGTGCAGCTCGTCGGGCTGGCGCTGGCCCAGGCACGGGGCACCAAGTACGGCGACGAGATCGGCCGCGAGTTCGAGACCATGTGCGCGATCCCGGACCGGATCGCGCAGACGCTGTCGCTCGTCGAGCCGGTGCGCGAGCTGGCGCGTGAGATCGCCTCGTCGAAGGCGATCCTGTTCATCGGGCGGCACGTCGGCTACCCGGTCGCGCTCGAGGGTGCGCTCAAGCTCAAGGAGCTCGCGTACATGCACGCCGAAGGCTTCCCGGCCGGCGAGCTGAAGCACGGCCCGATCGCGCTGATCGAAGAGGGGCTGCCCGTCGTCGTGGTGATGCCGTCCCCGAGTGGCCGCCCCGTCCTTCACCAGAAGATGCTCAGCAACATCGCCGAGGTGAAGGCTCGCGGCGCCCGCACGATCGTGATCGCGGAGGACGGCGACGCCGCGGCACGCGAGCACGCGGATCACCTGATCGCGGTGCCCGCCGTGCCTACGCTGCTCTCGCCGTTCGTCGCCACGGTGCCATTGCAGGTGCTGGCGGCCGAGATCGCGCAGACCCGCGGTTTCGACGTGGACAAGCCGCGCAACCTCGCGAAGTCCGTCACCGTCGAGTAGCTGGCGCATCCGCCTTGCAGGGGCAGTGGGGCCCGCGTGCGCCCGTACTCAGGGGCGGCTCGGTAGGCTCGCGGCTGTGACGGACGCCGCTGCGAAGTCAGTCGATCTCCTCATCGTCGGTGCCGGCCCCGTGGGGCTGTTCGGCGCCTACTACGCCGGGGTGCGCACGCTGTCCACCGCGGTGCTCGACTCGCTGGAGGAGCCGGGCGGGCAGATCACCGCGATGTACCCCGAAAAGGCCATCTTCGACGTCGCCGGTTTCCCGGCGATCCGCGGCCGGGAGCTCGTCGAGCAGCTGCTCGCACAGGCGGCGCCGTTCTCGCCGGAGTACCTGCTGGGGCACCAGGCCGTCGGGTTGGAGCGGGGCGCCGGCGGCTTCGCGGTGACGACGTCGCAGGGTCTGCGGATCGAGGCCCGCGCGATCGTGATCACCGGCGGTATCGGTACGTTCACGCCGCGGCCGCTGCCCACCGGCGGGGAGTACCTCGGCCGGGGTCTGGTCCACTTCGTCCCCGACCCCTCGTCGTACGAGGGGCAGAACATCGTCGTCGTGGGCGGTGGGGACTCCGCGCTGGACTGGGCGCTGATGCTGGAGCCGATCGGCAAGTCCGTCACCGTGGTGCACCGGCGCGGTGAGTTCCGCGCCCACCCGCACTCGGTGGAGCTGCTCAAGGCGTCGTCCATCGGCATGATCACCGACGCGCAGATCTCGGCGGTGCGCGGCGACTCGAACATCACCGAGGTCGATGTGGAGGTCGCCGGCGAGACGCAGACGCTGCCGTGCGACAAGCTGATCGCCGCCCTCGGCTTCACCGCGAACCTCGGCCCGCTGATGGAGTGGGGCATAGAGATCCGCAAGCGGCAGATCGTCGTCGACACGATGGGGCGAACGACCGTCGACGGCGTCTACGCCGCCGGTGACATCGTCGAGTACCAGGGCAAGGTCAAGCTCATCGCCACCGGCTTCGGTGAGGTCGCGACCGCGGTGAACAACGCGGCCGCCTTCCTGAACCCCGGTGTGTCGGCGTTCCCGGGGCACCTGTCCGACTACGCGCCCGTAGGCACCACCGGCTCGCCGACGGCCTGACCCACGCATGATCGTCGGTGTCGGCATCGACGTGGTACCGGTTGCCCGCTTCGCCGAGGCGCTGGAGCGGACACCGAGTCTGGCCGCGCGGCTGTTCACCGAGGGGGAGCTGGTCACCCCGTCCGGCGGCGTGCGCTCCCCGGAGTCGCTGGCCGCGCGCTTCGCGGCGAAGGAGGCCCTGGCCAAGGCCCTCGGCGCCGGCGGGGGGATGGCCTGGACCGATGCCGAGGTCCGCACCGACGACCGCGGCCGCCCGTCGCTGGTCGTGCACGGGACGGTGGCGGAGCGCGCGGCCACCCTCGGTGTCACGCGCTGGCACGTGTCCCTGTCGCACGACGGCGGCATCGCGTCGGCGACGGTGATCGCGGAGGCGTAACTCGCGGAGGCGTAACTCGCGGAGGCGTAACTCGCAGAGACATAACTCGCGGAGGCGCGACTCGCGGAAGGAGCGGTATGCACGGGATCTATTCGGTGGAGCAGATACGTGCCGCCGAGGCCGCCCTGCTGGCTGAGCTCCCTGAGGGGGCGCTGATGCTGCGGGCGGCCTATGCGCTGTCCGTCCACTGTGGACAGCTGCTCGACCGGGTGTACGGCGCCCGCGTAATGCTGCTCGTCGGGGCCGGGAACAACGGCGGCGACGCGCTGTTCGCCGGTGCCGAGCTGGCCCGCCGCGGCGCGCGGGTCACCGCCCTGCTGCTCGACGGGCGACGCGCTCACGCCGACGGCCTGCTGGCCCTGGATGCGGCGGGCGGGCGGCTGGCAGGCCCTGAGCCGGCGTTGCTGCGCGGCGCTGACCTGGTGGTGGACGGCATCCTCGGCATCGGCGGCAAGGGCGGGTTGCGCGGCGCGGCGGTCGACCTCGCGGAGGCGGCGGCCGATCTGCCCACCGTGGCCGTGGACGTGCCGTCAGGGGTGGACGCCGACACCGGATGGGCCGGCGAGGCCGCGATCCGCGCCGACGCCACCGTCACGTTCGGGGCGCTGAAGCCGGGCGTGGTGATCGGCAGGGGCGCGGAGCTGGCCGGGGAGGTACGGCTGGTCGACATCGGGCTGGGTGCTGTGCTGCCCGAGCCGCGCACCCGGCTGCTGGAGGCCGCCGACGTGCGCGCCGTGCTGCCGCAGCCCGAGGGCAGCGACGACAAGTACACCCGCGGGGTCGTCGGGGTGGCTGCCGGCTCGGAGCAGTACGCCGGCGCGGGCGTGCTGGCCACCGGTGCCGCGCTGCACGGCGGCGCCGGGATGGTCCGCTACCTCGGCCTGGCGCCGGACGCGGTGCGCGCCCGCTACCCCGAAGTGATCGTGCACCCCGACTCGCGGCCGCAGGACGTCCGCGTACAGGCCTGGGTGGTCGGGCCCGGACTGGGCACCGACGACACCGCGATGACGCTGCTGTCCGACGTGCTGCGCACCGACGTCCCGGTGATCGCCGACGCAGACGCCATCACGCTGATCGCCCGGTCGCCCGGACTGGTGCGCGGCCGCGCCGCCCCGACGGTGCTCACCCCGCACGACCGGGAGTTCGCGCGCATCGCCGACGGCCCGTCCGCGGACCGCCTGGCTTCAGTACGGCGTGCCGCCCGCGAGCTGGGCGCGACGGTGCTGCTCAAGGGCAACGCGACGGTGATCGCCGATCCGGACGGCGCCGCATTCGTCAACGCCACCGGCACGCCGTGGCTGGCGACGGCGGGCAGCGGCGACGTGCTGAGCGGGCTGATCGGATCGCTGCTGGCGGCCGGGCTCGGCGCGCCGCTGGCCGCCACCGTCGGCGCCTAC
>JAVHVL010000048.1:0-5168 GCA_032160565.1 Pseudonocardiales bacterium
GTCGCCCCGACGAAGCCGGCGCCTGTCGCCCCGACGAAGCCGGCGCCTGTCGCCCCGACGAAGCCGGCGCCTGTCGCCGCGACCCAGCCGGCGCCTGTCGCCGCGACCCAGCCAGTGTCGCGCCGCCGGTTCTCCCCGCTGGCGCTGTTCGAAGCGCTGGCCACGCCGCACGGCATCGATCGGTACCTCGAGCTGGTCAACCCGATGCTCACCGTGCGCGACATGCGCGCCGAGATCACCGAGGTGCGCCGTTCGACCGCCGACAGCGTCACCCTGACGCTGCGGCCGACACGGCAGTGGCGCGGCTTCCGGGCCGGGCAGTTCGTCCAGCTCACCATGGAGATCGACGGCGTCAACCGGACCCGCTGCTATTCGCCGGCCTGCTCGCAGTACCGCAGCGACGGCCGCATCGAGCTGACTGTGAAGGCCCATCCCGCGGGGCTCGTCTCGCGCTACCTGTACGCGAACGCCGCCCCCGGCATGGTCGTCGGGCTCGCCCCCGCGGGCGGCGCGTTCCAGCTGCCCGACGAGCGGCCGGCGAAGATCCTGCTGATCAGCGGGGGCAGCGGCATCACGCCGGTGCTCGCCATGCTGCGGACGCTGTGCGACGAGGGCTATGACGGTGAACTCACGTTCCTGCACTACGGCCGTAGTGCGGCCGGCGTCCCCTACCGCGACGAGCTCCAGCAGCTCGCGTCGGAGCACCCCAACGTCAACCTCGTGATGGCCTACCGGGCGCAGGAGGCCGGGGGAGACCTGCACGGCTACTTCGACCAGCGGCATCTCGACGCGGCCGCGCCGTGGCACGCGGAGGCGGAGACCTTCCTCTGCGGACCGCCGGGGCTGATGCGCTCCGTGCGCGAGCGGTACGAGGCGAGCGGTCTCGCCGAGCGGCTGCACACCGAGGACTTCGCGACGGCGCCGATCGTGGCGGACGCCGCGGCGGCCACCGGCGCCGTCACCTTCGAGCGCAGCGGCATCGCGGCCGACAACTCCGGCGCCACCCTGCTCGAGCAGGCCGAGGCGGCCGGCCTGACCCCCGAGTACGGCTGCCGGATGGGGATCTGCTTCTCGTGCACGCAGGTCAAGACCGCCGGCTGCACCCGCAACGTCAAGAGCGGCGAGCTCGACAGCGACCCCGATACCGAGATCCAGATGTGCATCTCGGTGCCCGTCGGCGATGTCGCCGTCAACCTCTGACCGCTGAAACCGCCCGAAAGCAAAGGGGAACCCACATGGCTACGAACGGCACAGGCACCCTGACCGAGCACGAGATCGACGAGTTGGGCCGCGAGCTCGACGAACTCCGGCAGCGCACCGTCGAGAAGCTGGGCAAGGAGGACCGCGACTACATCTACAACATCGTCAAGGCGCAGCGGGCGCTCGAGGTCACCGGCCGCGCGTCGCTGTTCCTCGGCTTCCTGCCGCCGTTCTGGCTCGGTGGCGTCGCGGCGCTGTCCCTGTCCAAGATCCTGGACAACATGGAGATCGGGCACAACGTCATGCACGGCCAGTACGACTGGATGCGCGACCCGGCCCTGAACTCCAAGAAGTTCGAGTGGGACACCGCCTGCCCGGGCGACCAGTGGCGGCACTCGCACAACTACCTGCACCACACGTACACGAACATCCTCGGCAAGGACCGCGACATCGGCTACGGCGTGCTGCGCATGGACGAGACCCAGAAGTGGAATCCGTATTACCTGGGCAACCCGGTGTACGCGTTCCTGCTGATGACCTTCTTCCAGTACGGCGTCGCGTTGCACGACCTCGAGACCGAGAACGTGCTCAGCGGCAGGCGCAAGTGGTCTGAGAACAAGGAGCTCTGGCGCGGCATCTGGCGCAAGACCGGCCGCCAGACGTTGAAAGACTACGTGCTGTTCCCGGCGCTGACCGGTCCCCTGTTCCTGTCCACCATCACGGCGAACGCCACCGCGAACCTGGTGCGCAACGTCTGGGCGTACTCGATCATCTTCTGCGGCCACTTTCCGAGCGGCGTCGCGACGTTCACCCAGGAGGAGACGGAGAACGAGAGCCGGGGCGCCTGGTACCTGCGCCAGATGACGGGCTCGGCGAACATCACCGGCAGCAAGCTGTTCCACATCCTGTCCGGCAACCTGTCGCACCAGATCGAGCACCACCTGTTCCCCGACATCCCGGCGCGGCGCTACCCGGAGATCGCACCCCAGGTCCGGGCCATCTGCGAAAGGTACGGACTGCCCTACAACACCGGACGCTTCTCGCGGCAGATCGGCTCGACGTGGGCCAAGATCTTCCGCCTGGCGCTGCCGTCGACCGGCCGGGGCAGGGACGAGCAGCCGCCCGCGGTTACGGTGGTGCCGCAGGAGATATCCGCAGCCGCGTGACGGGGAGGCCGCTTCGATGGTCGGCAGGTTCGAGATCGGCAAGGACACGCTGCAGGAGTTGACCGAGTCGGCGGCGACGCATGTGGGGCGGATCGCCACGATCGTCACCGGCGCGGTACGCGACGTGGCGCACGAGGTGGGTGACTGGGCCAGCGACGCCTTCGAGATGCGCGACGCGGCCAACCGCGCCGCCGACCGCCCCGACGCGGCGGACATGGGCTAGCAAAGCTCGAGGCCTGGGCGACTACTTAGCCGGGAAGATGCTTGACATGTGGTTCTCGTTAAGGAATGCTCGGAAATCACATAACATCAGTTCGCGCGTCATGCAAGGGACGGATGGCCTCGGCTTCGCGCCGAACGGAATCATTGGGGTTTCCGGTCGGCGGCCGATCCACGCCGCTCGGCACGCCGCTCGGGCAGCGCGGGGTCGCGGCCGGACACGACCGCAGCGTCATCGGCAACGTCATCGGGGTCATCAGCATCGGCGGTGGCATGGTGCGCATCGAGCGCCGCGAGAGCCTGCGAAAGTTCCACCAGTTGACTGACGGGCAGCGCGCCCAGCACATGCTTGTGCAGCGCCGCAAGGTACTGCTCCTCAGCGCGCTGCGCCGCGGTGCGCCCCGCTGCGGTCAGCGTGGCATAGACGACGCGACGGTCACCGGCGGAGCTGCGGCGGTCGATCAGCCCGTCCCGCCCCATGCGATCGGCCAGCTTGGTGAAGCCACCGGAGGTGATCGACACCTGCCGCGCGAGCTGCGTCATCGGCATGCGCTGCTCCGGCGCGTTGAGCAGCATGGAGAGCACGGCGAACCATTGCGCCGGAATGCCGGAGGCCTCGATGGTCTCCATGAGCCGGTGCTGCGTGCCGATGACGGTGTCCACGACGACACGCCAATGGGCGACAAGGTCCGCGTCCGGACCGTCCGAAGCTGTCACGTGACTTACCGTAGTGGCCACAGCCAAAACCGGGACGGTAACCGCGAAGGTGTCGTGATCGTTATCAAGTGGGGTGGCACCGTGTTGCCCCGGTCGATAGGAAGTTCATGTTGATGCAGCGTCGAGTCGGCGACGCACCGCAGCTGGCTAGGGCGATGCCCCAGCCGGATCTGCTGTGCGCCGGCGAGATCGACATGATGTTCCAGCCGATCGTCGAGGTGGCCACCGGCGCGGTGGTCGCCGCGGAGGCGCTCGCCTGCTTCCCGTCCCGCAGGGGCGTCGCTGTCGATCAGGTATTCCGCAGCGCGTACGCCCAGGGATGGGGCGGCGACCTCGAGGCGGCGTGCCTCGCAGCCGCACTCGACCGGCGGCGCGAGCTGCCCCCCGGCATCCGGCTGGCCATCAACCTGAGCCCGGACGCGTTGGAGTTTCCGGCGGTCCGCAGCACCCTGCGCGGTGATCTGCGCGGGGTGATCATCGAGGTCACCGAGCAAGCGGCGTCCGATCCGGACCGGATGGCCGTGGCCCTCGCGGACATCCGGCAGCGTGGCGGCCTGGTCGCGATCGACGACGCCGGCTCCGGCTACTCCGGGCTGCTACGGCTGAGCGAGCTGCGCCCGCACGTGGTGAAGATCGACCGCGGACTGGTGACGGACTGCTACGAGGACGACATCCGCCGCACCGTCATCGAGACGCTGGTCAGCCTGGCCCGGCGGATCGGCGCCGTCACGCTGGGAGAGGGCGTCGAGTCGGCCGAGGACCTCGCGGCGCTCGCGGAGCTGAACGTCGACTTCGCGCAGGGCTGGGCCGTCGGGCACCCCGGCCCGACGATTCCGGCCGCCATCCCCGCGGTGGTCGAGATCGCCCGCTCGGCCCGGGCGGCATTGCTGGACGCACAGGTCGGGGCTGACTCGATCAGCGGCATGTCGCACCTGACGGCGGCGCTGGCTGCGACCGCCGAGCTGGCAGACCTGCAACTCGTGATCGCCGCCGCGGCGGCGGACCTCGGAGTCGACGCCGTCGGACTGTCCACCCTGGAGGACGATCGGCAGTTGCGTGAGATCACCGCGTCGGGTGCGCCGATCGACCACACCGTGTACGAGCTGGGCGATTTCCCGGCCACCAGCCGAGCACTGCTCACCGCGACCATCGTCGAGGCTCATCTGAGTGACAGGACGAACGACGCGGCGGAGCGAGCCCTGCTCGCGCGCGACGGATTCTCCAGCGTGCTCATCACACCGGTCATCTGGCGCGGCGCGCGGCTGGGCATCCTGGAATTCCGTCACCGCACGCATCGCCGGTGGACGCCAAGGGACATGGCTCAGGCGCGGACGGTGGCGATGCACGTCGCGTCGGTGCTGCAGCGGCTCAGCGGCCCGTAGCGTTGCCGCGGCGATCCGCGGACCGCCGCGTCAGTTACCCACGACGTAGATGGACCGCAGCACCTCGGCGAGGTTGGTGACGCCGGTTTCCACTAGGCGTACCGCCTCTTCCTGCAGGGTGTACATGCCCTCGGAGCGGGCCAGCTTGCGGATGTCGTCGTGTGAGCCGCGGTCGAGGATCAGGTCACGAATGGCGTCGGTGACCGGCATCAGCTCGTAAACACCGATCCGCTCGAGATAACCCGTGTGCGCGCAGAAGTTGCAGCCGGCGCCGCGCACGAATCCTCCGTCGGGAACGGTGCCGTCCATGGCCCGGAAGAACGCCATCTCCTCCGCGGGCGGTTCGTAGCGCTCGACGCAGTTGTCGCAGACTCGCCGCACCAGGCGCTGGGACAGGACCCCCGTGATCGACGAGGCGACCAGGAAGTTCTCGATCCCCATGTCGAGGAGGCGGTGCAGCGCCGAAACCGCGTCGGTGGCGTGC
>JAVHVL010000060.1:0-3893 GCA_032160565.1 Pseudonocardiales bacterium
CAGAGTCTGTGCCTGAGTCAGAGCGGGCCATTGCATCGGTGCCGGATCTCGAACCGGTCGCCGAGCCGAGCGCGGAACCGGCGCCGGCGGCCGAGCCGGAGCCGTCGCTGGCGACCGCGGAGACGACCGTCCTGCCGGTCATCGAAGCCGAACCCGACCCGGCCGCCACCGACGAGCCTGCTGAGGTCCCCGCCGAAGCGCCCGCGGAGCGGGCTCAGCAGCCGGGCTCCGACCTGGCCCGCCGCCTCGCGGCGGCCAACGCGGCCGCGCTGGCCCAGGCACGTACGGCGCCGTCCGCCGAGGACGAGACGGCGGCGAACGACGAGGAGGAGGACGAACCGGCAGACGACGAAGCACACGACGACGAGCGCCGCACGCGCCGTCGACGCCGTCCGATGCGCGAGCGCTCCGGCGGGTCCGACACCTCGCCCCGACGGCGCCGAAAGGGGCGGGTGCTCGCACGCCTGGTGGTCGCCCTCGCGCTCGCCGTCGTCGCCGTCATACTCCTGCGCACCTACGTCATCGCGCCGTACTACATCCCGTCGGCGTCGATGTCACCAACGCTGCACGGCTGCTCCGGCTGCGACGACGACCGCGTGCTCGTCGACAAGCTGTCGTATCACACCCACGCCATCCACCGCGGCGACGTAGTGGTCTTCCACCGGCCGCCGACGTGGACCGTGTCGGAGAAGGTGCTGATCAAGCGCGTGGTCGGCCTGCCGGGCGAGGTACTCACCGCCCGCAACGGCGTGGTCTACATCGACGGTCTCGCTGTGGACGAGCCATACGTCAACGCGGCCTGCCGGGGTGGCACGAAGAACCTGCCGAAGACGATTGTCCCCGACGGCACCATCTTCGTGATGGGCGACAACCGGTGCGACTCCGCGGACAGCCGTACCTTCGGCGCGGTACCGGAGAGCGCCTTGATCGGGCGCGCGTTCCTGATCATCTGGCCGTTCGGGCGGATCCATTGGCTCTGACCCGGAAATGTCGGTACCGACACCTATGGTCGTCGTATGAGTGAGCAGCTGCCCGAAGCCGTCCTCGGGTCGCTGTCGCCGTCGCGAGCCGCCGACTTCAAGACCTGCCCGCTGCTGTACCGGTTCCGCACGATCGACCGCCTGCCGCAGACGCCGTCGAAGGCAGCCGCCCGCGGCACCGTCGTGCACGCCGTGCTCGAGGAGATATTCGAGCTGCCGGCGGCCCAGCGCACCCTCGAGGCGGCCCGCGCCCTGGTTCCCGGCGCGTGGCAACGCGTGCTGGCCGAGGCGCCAGAGGTCGCCGCGCTGTTCGCGGACGACGCCGACGGTAGCGATCTGGCGGACTGGCTGGCCGGTGCGGCCGACCTCGTCGACAACTACTTCGCTCTGGAGGATCCGTCGCGGCTGGAGCCCGCCTCCCGCGAGGAGCGCGTCGAGATCGTCATCGACGGGCTGCGGCTGCGCGGTTACGTCGACCGGATCGACGTCTCCCCCGCCGGCGACATCCGGGTCGTCGACTACAAGACCGGCAGCACCCCGCGCGAGGCCTTCGAGGCGAAGGCGCTGTTCCAGATGAAGTTCTACGCCCTCGTGCTGTGGCGCACCCGCGGGGTGGTGCCGCGCCAGCTGCGGCTGATGTACCTCGCGGACACCGACACGCTCAGCTACGCCCCGGACGCCGACGAGCTGGCTCGCTTCGAGCGCACCCTCAAGGCGATCTGGGCCGCGATCGAGCGCGCCACGCAGACCGGGGACTTCCGGCCGAGCCCGAGCCGGCTGTGCGACTGGTGCGATCACCAGGCGCTCTGCCCTGCGTTCGGCGGCACGCCTCCGCCGTTCCCCACCGACGCGCTCGCGGCGCTCGACATCGACCATCGCACCCGCGCGCCGGAGCCCGAGCCGGTCACGCAGTAAGGACTCCGCGCCGCCGGAACGCAGTCAGCGCGCGGCGATACCGATCAGTGGGATGGCGGTCTCGGCCGCGGTCGTCGAACCGTGGAACGCGACCAGCTTCGCCACCGCCTCCGGCTCGTGCCCGGTGGCAAGCACCACGGTCGTGCCGTGGCAGACCACCACCACGTCGCCGATCCGCTGCAGGTGCGGCGCGGGCACCTCGCCGAACCAGCCGGCACCGACGGCCTCCTCGCGCGTCACCACCGTGGCGGCCGGCCCCAGCACCGCCCGCCACGCGGCGACGACGTCCGCGGTCGCGCCCGGCACCGTGTGCAGGTACCGCACCCGGGGCTCGCCGGCCACCACACGAAGCCCCGAGGAGAGGCGGGCATCGGCGCCGATGTCGAACCGCCCCGCGACGGGGACGTCCAGCGCGCCGTGGTCGGCCGTGACCAGCAGCGCGGCGCCGGGTGGCAGCCCGTCGACCACCCGGGCGATGAGCCGGTCTACCGAGGCTGCCGCTCGCCGCCACTTCCGCGAGTCGATCCCGTGCAGGTGCGATGCCGTGTCCAAGGACGGGTGGTAGCCGTACACCAGCTGCGTTCCCGCACGCAGCTGCGCGAGCAGCTGCTCGGCGAGCAGCTCGCTGCGCGCCGCACCGACGTACGGCGCTCCGCCGTAGCACGCTTCGGTGAGGCCGCTGCCGGCGAAGTCGGGGCGGCTCACGACGGCTACCCGCATGCCAGCCGCGACAGCCCGACGGAAGAGTGTCGGCACCGGTTGCCACCGCACAGGGTCGGGGTCGTCACGCCAGGTGATG
The DNA here is from genome assembly GCA_032160565.1 of Pseudonocardiales bacterium. Taxonomy (GTDB): domain Bacteria; phylum Actinomycetota; class Actinomycetes; order Mycobacteriales; family Jatrophihabitantaceae; genus RYN-117. The sequence continues at coordinate 2,695 of JAVHVL010000060.1, forward strand.
TGGGTCAGTACCCGATCTGTTCCCGGCACGTTCACGGTGAAGCCGAGCACTCCGTGCGCGCCGGGCAGGGCCCCCGTCCCGAAGGTCACCAGGCTGGTGGGGGTGGTGGACGGGAAGTGGCAGGCCAGTTCGTCGAGCGTGCCGAGGCTCCCGGCGAGCACGTCGGCGAGCGTCGGAGCGGCGGCGGCCGCCGCGGGCAGCAGGTGGTAACCCAGCCCGTCGACGAGAAGCACCGCGAGCTGCCGGACGTCACCGAGGCGGGCACGCAGCCGCAGCCGGTCGGTTTCACCGGGCATGCCGAGGACGGCGAGCGCGCTCGGCAGCACATCAGCGAGGCTGCCGAGCGGCGCACTCATGCCCGTGCGGCGCCCAGCCGGTCGCGGACCAGCTCGTCGAGCGCCTCGACGCTGAGCTCGGTGAGCGATCCGGCGATCGTGCGCCCCGCCGCCACCGGGATCGGCACCGCGTGCGGAATGGCCACCACGACGCAGCCGGCGGCCTCCGCCGATGCGATGCCGGTGGGCGAGTCCTCGATGGCCACGCAACGCGATGGATCGACGCCGAGCCGCGCCGCCGCGGTGAGATAGGCCTCGGGATGGGGCTTGCCGTCCAGCACCTGGTCGCCGGTGACGACCGCATCGAAGGTGCCCGGCCGCAGCCGCTGCACGACGACCTGGGCCAGGCGCTGGTAGGACATCGTGACCAGCGCGCACCGGACACCGTGCTCGTGGAGCGCGGCCAGCAGCGCCAGTGCACCCGGGCGCCAGGGAATGCCCAGCTCCGCGGCCTTCACCACCTCGTCCAGCAGCCGCTCGACGATCGCCGGCGAGTCCAGGTCGACACCGCCGTGCTCGCGGATGTAGTCCGCCGACGTGAGCAGGGCATTGCCGACGAGCGCGTGCGCGTGCTCGTCGTTCCACACGCCACCGTGCGCCTCCACGAGCGCGTACTCCGCCGCGATCCAGAACGGCTCGGTGTCCACGAGCGTGCCGTCGAGATCGAAGAGGACGGCCTGCAGCCCACCCTCCGCGGCGCGACTACCGGTCACCATGTCACCCGAGCGCTATTCGTTGTCGGAGCGGTAGCCGAGGTTCGGCGACAGCCACTTCTCCGCCTCGGCAACGGTCCAGCCCTTGCGCTTGGCGTAGTCCTCCACCTGGTCGCGCCCGACTTGGCCGACCACGAAGTACTGCGACTGC
>JAVHVL010000061.1:0-2740 GCA_032160565.1 Pseudonocardiales bacterium
GAACATGGCCCGCTCCCAGCGGGTGAAGTTGCCCGTCACTGTGATGCCGATCAGCAGGATGGCCGAGAGCGGAACGACCACGTAAGGGCTGAAGCCGAAGTACTCCCCCGCCATGCTGACGCCGATGAACTCGGTGCTGATGATCAGGAAATTGAGAAGGAACAGACCACCGACCGAAAACCACGCCCAGAAGGAGCCGAACCTCTCCTTGATGAGCCTGGCCTGGCCGACGCCGGTGACGGCACCAAGGCGCACGACCATCTCCTGGTTGACGATCAGGACTGGAACGAGCAGCAGCAGCGTCCACAGCAGCGAGTAACCGAAGTCCTGGCCGGCTTGCGCGTAAGTGGAGACGCCGCCTGCGTCGTTGTCGCCAACCATGACGATGAGCCCAGGCCCGACGATCGCGGCCAACGTGAGGAGGCGCCTACGCCAGGTTCGTCGCGGTGCCTCGTCGCTGAGCCGGATCGTCCCGAACGCGCCGTGGATGTCGCCGGAGTGGGCCTCCCCGGCCACCGAGGTAGAGACCGGGTGGGAGTCGCCTCGCACCGGCCCGCGCTCGGCCACTGAAGGTCAGACCCCGCTGCTCGCTTCGACGCGGTTGCGCCAGTTTTCTGGCACGAGCGCTTCGAGAACGTCGTCGACCGAGATCGCGCCGACGAGGTTCGAGGTCGTGTCGGTGACGGCGAGGGCCGTGAGGTTGTAGTCAGCCATCATCATCGACACGTCAGCAAGGTCGGCGGCAGCGCTGACACGCAGATCGACCAGGCCCGGCGCATCTTCGACTCTCGTATTCGGGTCGGCGCGCAATAGATCCGCGACACCGACACTGCCGATGAGCTTGCCATCGGCCTCTGTCACGAACACCGTGCCCAGCAGCTGGTGCGGCGCCTTGTCGTCGACGCGCACACGCTCGAGCGCGTCGGCGGCTGACGCGCCACGCACCACCGAGATGTAGTCCGGATTCATCATGCCGCCGGCGGTGGTCGGGTGGTACTGCAGCAGCTTGCGCAGCTTGTTCTGCTGCGGTGCCGGCATCATGCTGAGCACCGGCGTGAGCCGATCGTGGTCCAGCTCGGCCAGCAGATCCGCCGCGTCGTCTGGGGCCATACGGCTGAGAACCTTGGCCGCCTCCTCGTTCGAGCGAGATTTCAGAAACTCCACCTGGTGCTCCGTGTCCAGCTCTTCGAAAACGTCGGCCGTCAGCTCGACGTCGCTCTCAACGGCCTGGATGATCTCTTCGCCCTCCTCATGTGACGCGCCCTCAACGAGGTCCGCAATCTGGGCGGGGTGTAGCCTCCGCAGGCGCTGCAGCGGCATGAGGAGCTTGGCCGTCGGAACATGTCCGACGAACGGCTGCACGTCCTTCCAGTCGAGGATGGCGTGCCGGCGCAGGTCGGGGCGCGCTCGACGAGGGACGAGGCGCCGGAGCATCGCGCGCGGGCTGCGATCGACGCCCAGCAGCACCCAGCCTTCTGCCGATTGGCCCAACACGAGGTCGTGCGCCTGGACGATGCGGCCGCGAGCGACGTCCATGAGGTGACGGCCGAGGACGTCGGCAGCCAGCAGCACCTCACCGGGCCGCCGCTGGAACGCGCCGGTGTGGACCGTGGGGCTGCCCAGCCTGACCTCGCCCGGGGACAGCTTCGCGATGTCCGACAGGCCGACGTACACGTCGCTGCCGCCAATGCGGACCTTGAGTCCGGTCACCGGTGGATAGGCTCCCCCACCCTCGCCCAGCTTCACGATGAGGTCCTCGACACGGCCGACCTCGTCGCCGGCAGGGTTGAGGACCGGGCTCTTCAGGATCTGCGTAAGGGTCAGCCTGCGCTTGTCATCCGCGCCGCCGTTCGTCGTCCCGTTGCTCATTTCGTTAGCCACCCCGCGCCCAATTATCCGGCTGCGCCTTCCATCCTGCCTTCCAGCTGCTCCATGCGCTTCAGCATCCGTGCCAGCGCCCGATCCTGCGCCGTCAGGTGCTCCTGCATCTGGAGGCATTCGTGCAGGATGGCCTCGGCGTCCTGATATGTGACCACCGCACGCTTGTCGGAGGCGGCGCCGAGCACCTGCTGGCCGACCATGATCACGAACATCAGCAGCAGCTGCACGATGTTGCCGAGGAACAGGAGAAAGGCGAAGGGATACGGGTCGATGGCGTGCAGCGGACCCCACGCGAAGCCGGCGAGAACCATCCAGGTCGCCATTGTCGCCGCTGCGATGTAGAACGCCCACATCGTCCCGACGCGCTTCGTGATGGCTGCGCCGAGCCGCCCGTTGACTCCGATGTGCTGATCGGCGAGCTGCGGCGGGGGCGCCAGCTTCCTCTGTTCGGTGTGGGGATGCGGGTGGTGGACGAAGTCGATGTCAGTCATTCCGTGGGCCCTCCTGATAACAAGTGCCGAAGCGTGCCGGTGGCGGAGCCGCGCCGCTAGGATCGGTTTGTGGGACGCGTTGAGCAGTATCGCGCCGAGCTCAGGCGGCTGACGGACTGGGAGCCGTTTCTCAAAAAGAACTCTGGTCTGCCTGGTCCGCGGGCGAACCTCGAGCTGGTCGAGGCGGTGGGCGAAGAGGCCGACACCGAGCGGCTGTGGCGCCTGTCTGCATCCAGCGATGAGTTTCTTGCGCTCTGCGGCACGGCCGGGCTCGGGCACCTCGCGGTGTCTGATCCGGTGCCCGTCATGTCGTGGCTGCAAGAGCTGGCCGGCGACTCCCGGTGGAGGGTGCGCGAAGGGGTGGCGAT
>JAVHVL010000074.1:0-6391 GCA_032160565.1 Pseudonocardiales bacterium
GCAGTCGGTGCGGCCAACACCGAGGGCGTCTTCTCAAGTGCGGACTGGTACGCCGACTCGTCGGTGCCCGGCAGCGCCAAGTTCATCGCCGACTACGTCGCCAAGTATGGAGGCACCGCCGCCGCGATCGACCCGACCTCGGCTGAGGCCTACTCGGCGGGCATGTTGCTCGAGGCGGTCGCGAAGAAGACCGGCAAGATCGACAACGCCACCATCATCAGCACGTTGCATTCCGGCACCTGGCCAACCCTCGTCGGCGACCTGAGCTGGGACCAATACGGAGCGCCGCAGGGCAGCTTCCTGCTCATCCAATGGGTCGGCGGCAAACCCGTCACCGTATATCCGCCGGCGACAGCGGGGGCCACTCCGGTCGCGCCCAAGCCCGTCTGGGCCGGTTAGAGGCCGAGCATGCATGCATTGACACAAGCGATCATCTTGGGCGTCCTCACGGGCGGCGTCTACGCGCTCATGGCCAGCGGTCAAACGCTCATCTTCGGGATCATGAAGGTGGTGAACCTGGCGCAGGGCGCCATGGTGATCCTCGGCGCGTACCTCTCCTATCAGCTGTTCACCTCGTTCGGGATCGACCCCTTCCTCGCGATCCCGATCACCACAGCCGCCCTGTTCGTCGTCGGCGTCGCGGTCCAGCTGCTCTTCCTCCGCCCGCTGCGTAGGGACGATCGGTCGGAGCTGAGCCTGCTGGTGACGTTCGCCGTCGCGCTCCTGCTCGAAGGCATCATGAGCGTCAGCTGGAGCACCTCGGTCCGCAGCATCAACACCAGTTACGCAAACTCGAGCTGGACCGTCTTCGGCTACCAGATCACGCTCGTGCGCCTGTATGCGTTCTTGCTCTCGCTCGCCGCGCTGGGGCTGCTGTACGTGCTGCTGAACCGCACCAGGTTCGGCCGCGCCATCCGCGCCAGCGTGCAGAACCCGGAATCGGCGACGCTGCTCGGCGTCGAGTCCGAGCGGGTCTCGGCGATCGGATTCGGTCTGGGCGCGGCCACCGCCGCCGCTGCCGGATCGGTGTACGGCCTGCTGTACCCGTTCAACTCCGGCAGTCATTACGACCTGATCTCGCGGCTGCTGTCGATCGTCATCCTGGGTGGCCTGGGCAGTGTCGGCGGAGCCGTGGTCGGTGCGCTCGTGATCTCCGTTTCGTCGGCGATCGTCGCGTCCGCGATATCGCCCATCTGGTCGGAGATGACGTTCTTCATCGTGCTGCTGCTCGTCCTGCTCGTGCGGCCACGTGGGTTGTTCGGCACGGCGGCTCGAGGAGCGATATGAGGTCCCTTCGCGGAATCGGCCAGGCGCGTGCCGCGGTGTTCTTCGGCGTGCTCGCCATGCTGCCGGCGTTCAACCTGGCCCACTGGGTGCTGAACATGCTGGTGTTCACGCTGATGTACGCGGTGATGTCGAGCGCGTGGAACCTGCTCGGCGGGTTCGCGGGCTACCCGTCCCTGGGGCACGCCGCGTTCTTCGGCGTCGGTGCCTACGCGGTGACGCTGTGGTTCCAGCATCACGGGATCCACAGCGGATACGAACCGTTCCTGCTGCTGCCGGCGATCGGGATCGGTGCGGCCTTGATCGGGCTGCCCGTCGCGGCGATCGCGATGCGCACCCGTTCGGACGTCTTCGCGATCGTGACGATCACGCTGCTGTTCGTCGCCCAGACCCTCGCCTTCAACCTGCGCAGCCTGACCGGGGGCGCCCAGGGTGCATCGATCGCCGCGGCGCCGTTCTCGGCAGCGACGTACGAGCGTCCGTTCTACGACGTCCTGCTGATCCTCCTTGCGGTGGCGATGGGGCTCACGTGGGCGAGCATGCGCTCGAAGGTCGGGCTCTCGCTCGCCGCCGTCCGCGCCGACGAGGACAAGGCGGCCGGCATCGGCGTGCGGGTGCAGGCCGTCAAGCTGCTCGCGTTCTGTGTCAGCGTCGGCCTGACCGCGATGGTCGGCGCCGTATGGGCGTACTACGAGGGGTTCATCTACCCGCAGTTCGCCATCGATCCGCTGATCACCATCGCGATCGTGCTGATGACCTTCCTCGGCGGACGGGCGACGCTGTGGGGGCCGGTGATCGGCGCCTTCATCCTCGAGCTCGCGCAGCAGTACCTGGCGTACAGCCTCGGCGGCAGCCAGTTCTACCTGATCGCCTACGCGCTGGTGTTCCTCGTGGTGATGCTGCTGATGCCGCGCGGCATCGTCCCGTCGATCCAGGAGCGGCTCCGGCACCGTCGGCGCAGGCGGGTGGTGGACGCGCCGAGCGCTGCCGGCGGTACGTCACCGCCGGCTCGCATCGAACCCGCGTCCAAGACCCGGACGCCGCTCACCCCACAGCTCACCGTGAAGGGGGAGCGGGCATGAGAAGCACCCCACCAAGTCCCTCCGCCGGCGCTCCACGACTTGCCGGGGACCCCGCATGAGCGCCCTGCTGGAGGTCGCGAACCTCTCGCGCAGCTTCGGTGCGGTCCGGGCGGTGCAAGACGCGTCGCTCACGGTGGAAAAGGACTCGATCACGGCGCTGATCGGCCCGAACGGGTCAGGCAAGACGACGATGTTCAACCTCATCACCGGGTACCTGCCGGCCGACTCCGGAACGATCCGGTTCGACGGCCACGACGTGACGGGGGCCAAGCCGGCCGTCCTCTACCGCCGCGGTCTGTCCCGAACCTTCCAGCAGGCCCGGGTGTTCGGCCACCTCACCGTTCAGGAGAACCTCGTCGTCGCGGGTGGTTTCAGCTGGGCTCAGCTGTTCGGCCGCCGAGTCGGGCGGCAGGATCGCGAACGCGCCGGCGGGCTGCTGGAGGAGTTCCGGCTGACCCATGTGGCGGACCTCTACGCGTCTGAGCTGTCCTACGGCCAGCGCAAGCTGCTCGAGTTCGCGGCAGTACTGATGAGCCGCCCGAAGCTGGTGATGCTCGACGAGCCGACCGCCGGCGTGAACCCGGTGATGATCGAGACGATGGAGCAGCACATCCGCCAACTGCACGCCTCGGGCATCACGTTCCTGATCGTCGAGCACGACATGAACTTCGTCATGCGGCTGTGCGACCCCGTCGTCGTCCTGGACCAGGGCCAGGAGATCTTCACCGGGCCACCGGACGCCGTGCAGAGCAATCCGGCCGTCCTCGACGCCTACCTGGGGGCCTGATGAGCGAACCGATCCTCGTGCTGCGCTCGGTCGTGGCCGGATACGGAGCAGGCGACATCCTCAAGGGCGTCGACCTCGAGGTGCAGCCCGGAACAGTCACCTGTCTCATCGGGCCGAACGGCGCGGGTAAGAGCACCGTGCTCAAGTGCGTCAGCGGGCTGCTGCGCCCACGCCAGGGCAGCGTCAGCTATCGGGGTGAGGCGATCGACCAGCTGAGCACGCGCAAGCGGCTCGTGCGGGGGATCGTGCACGTCCCGCAGGACCGGAGCCTGTTTCCCGGGATGACGGTCTGGGACAACCTGCTGATGGGTGGCTACGCCCTTGCCGACCAGAAGCAGGTCCGGCAGCGCGTGGAGCGGGCCGCCGATGCCTTCCCCATCTGCCGGCAGCGCGCCCACGATCACGCCGGATCGCTGTCCGGAGGCGAGCAGAAGCAGGTCGAGTTGGCCAGGACGCTCGTGCTCGACCCGGGCCTCGTGCTGCTCGACGAACCATCGATCGGGCTCGACCCGAAGTCCCGCACCCGGGTCTTCGCCAGCATCCGGAGCCTGGCCGAGCAGGGCATCACGGTGCTGCTCGTGGAGCAGAACGCGCGCAGCGGCCTCGCGGCGTCCGACGTCGGTGCCGTCCTCGAGACCGGCGTCGTCCGGCTCGTCGACAGTGGCGCCAATTTGCTGACCAACCCCGAGGTGGCGCGCCTGTACCTCGGTGGACATGCCACGTCAGTGGCATCCGCCGCCGCCGCACCGGCGTCCGGGCACTGAGATCGCACTACCGAAGGAGAGACATAGTGAGCACACCACGCGCCCGCGTCGGCTGGATCGGAACCGGCCGAATGGGCTTCGCGCTGGCGAGCAGGCTGCTCGACGCCGGCCACGACGTCGCGGTCTACAACCGTACCCGGTCGAAGGCCGAACCCCTCGCCGAGCGCGGCGCGAAGGTGGTCGACGCGCCGATAGACCTTGCCGACCGCGACGTCGTCTTCGTCATGGTCGCGGGCTCGGCCGATCTGGCCGAGGTGACATCGGGTGACGGCGGCTTGCTGACCCATCCCGACGCCGCCCCGCGAATCGTCGTGGACTCCTCCACGGTCTCGTCGGCGGCTTCCGCGGAGGCGCGCGAGAAGGCAGAGGCGCGCGGCGCGCAGTTCCTGGCTGCGCCGGTCAGCGGGAATCCCAAGGTGGTGCGCGCCGGAAAGCTGACGCTTGCGGTGTCCGGTCCGCGGGATGCCTTCGACCGGGTGGAGGAGCTGCTGCAGGTGCTCGGCCGGGGCGTCACCTACGTCGGCGAGGGGGAGGTGGCCAGGCTGGTCAAGATCTGCCACAACGTCTTCCTCGGGGTGGTGATCCAGTCGCTGACCGAGATCACGCTGCTCGCCGAGCGCGGCGGAACGACGCGGGCCGCATTCCTGGAGTTCCTCAACGACTCGGTGATGGGTTCTACATTCACCCGCTACAAGACACCGGCCCTGGTGAACCTCGACTTCGCGCCCACGTTCACGATGCCCTTGCTCAGCAAGGATTTCGACCTGGCCTACGATGCGGCGCACGAGCTGGCCGTACCGATGCCGCTCGCTACCGCGGCCGCCCAGCTCGTCGCCTCCGCGGTTGGTGCGGGGCATCGGGACCTGGACTTCGCGGCCCTCATCCTCGAGCAGGCGCGGCGGTCAGGCATGACGCTGGCGCCGGAGAACGTCGAGCTCGACGACGGTTTGACCACCACGGCCCCAGCGGCAGCGGAGAGCTGAGACATGAGCGTCGCCCGACCGATGGCCGCTCCTGGGCACATGGCGGTCGACTTCGAGCAGCGCGTGGACTTCGAGCGGCTGCGCCGGTACCGGCTCGACCGCGCCCGCACGGCTCTGCGATCGAGTGAATGCGGCGCGCTGCTGCTGTTCGACTTCTACAACATCCGCTACACCACGCAGACGTGGATCGGCGGCGCCCTGGGCGACAAGATGACCCGCTACGCGCTGCTCACCCGCACCGGCGAACCGATGCTCTGGGACTTCGGCTCCGCGGCCCGCCACCACCGGCTGTACTCGCCGTGGCTGCAGCCGGAGAACTGCCACGCCGGCATGCTCGGCCTGCGCGGAGCCATCGCGCCTTCCGCGGGGTTGATGGAGTCCGCGGTGCGGCAGATCAAGCAGCTGCTCACCGACGCCGGAGTCGCTGACGAGCCGGTCGGTGTGGACATCGTCGAGCCGGCGTTCCTGTTCGAGATGCAACGGCAGGGGCTGAACGTCGTCGACGCGCAGCAGCTCATGCTCGATGCCAGAGTGATCAAGTCAGCCGACGAGATCATGCTGCTGACCCAGGCGGCGGCCATGGTCGACGGCGTCTATCAGGACATCGTCGAGGCCCTCAAGCCGGGAATCCGCGAGAACGAGATCGTCGCCCTCGCGAACAAACGCCTCTATGAGATGGGCTCGGACCAGGTCGAGGCGATCAACGCGGTGAGCGGGGAACGGTGCAACCCGCATCCGCACAACTTCTCCGACCGGCTCATCCGCCCGGGTGACCAGGCCTTCTTCGACATCATCCACTCGTTCAACGGCTACCGGACGTGCTACTACCGCACGTTCAGCGTCGGCAGCGCGACTGGCAGCCAGCGTGACGCGTACACCAGAGCCCGGGAGTGGATGGACGCGGCGATCGAAGTCGTGAAGCCCGGGGTCGGCACCGACGAGGTCGCCGCGGTGTGGCCACGCGCGGAGGAGTTCGGCTTCGCCAGTGAGATGGACGCCTTCGGCCTGCAGTTCGGCCACGGGCTCGGGCTGGGGCTGCACGAACGACCGATCATCTCGCGCCTGAACAGCATGACCGAACCCGTGGAACTGCGCGCCGGCATGGTCTTCGCGCTGGAGACGTACTGCCCGGCTTCGGACGGTTTCTCGGCCGCACGCATCGAGGAGGAGGTCGTGGTGACCGAGGACGGCCCGCGCATCCTGACCCTCTTCCCCGCGCAGGACCTCGTCATCGCCAATGCGTACTGAGAAGCCAATGCGTACTGAGAAGCCAATGCGTACTGAGCAAAGGAAGGCAGTCAGTTCGTGACGACACTCCAGTTCGACCTGCTCGGCGATGTGCCGACAGAGTTGCACATCGGCGGCAAGGACATCCCGGCTCGGGACGGCGGTCGCTTCGACGTGCTGGATCCAGCGACGGGAGAGGTGATCGCGAGCGTCGCCGACGGCAGCGAGGCGGACGCCCTCGCCGCCGTGGACGCCGCGCACGGC
>JAVHVL010000136.1:0-2577 GCA_032160565.1 Pseudonocardiales bacterium
TCGTTCTGCAGCTGGATCTCACCCTTCTGCGAACGCAGTGACGACGCGCTCGACAGCTTCGGGCTGACAACCACCAGCCAGCCGACAATCGCTAGGAGCACAACGGCCAGCGAACCGCCGCCGACCCACAAGCGCTCAGTACGAGTGCGCGCCATCACTTGCCTCCGATGGTCGTGGTGGTCGCCGTGTCGTAGCGGTGGCTCAGCACCTGGTCGGTCGGGATCAGCTGGAGGGCGAACTGCACCGCCTTGCCGTTGGCCTGCTGCGAGGTCGGGAGCACGCCGACGAGTCCTGGCACCGCCGAAAGTCGGTCGACGAAGTCGGCGACCTGCCCGACGCTCGACGCCTGACCCGTCAGCAGGATCGAGCCGATGTGCTTGCGTCCGGACGTGTCAAGGACGCCGCCGCCCACCGCAACGCCAGCGGCGGCGATGCTCGTGTTCGCGTTGATCGTGACGGACAATTGGCTCACCGCGACGCCGGTCGGCGCCTGGCTAACGACTGAGGCCAGCAGCTTTGCGAAATCGACGTCGTTGCCCAACAGCGAGCTGATCTGCTTCTGGACGGACGCGATGGATCCTTGGACCTTCACGACCTCGGCGTACTTGCCCTTCTCGCGCTCGAGCTGCGAGGTCTGAGCTTTCTCCGAGCTCAGTGCCGACGTAGCGGTGTGGGCCTGCCAGAAGGCGTAGGCGTACCCAGCAACGCACAGGACGACCACGGTGATCAGCGCAGTCACGATCCGCTTGCGCAGGACGCGGATCCGGCGCGCGGCGATGATCTCCGGTGGCAGCAGGTTGGCGACGATCCCCCAACCCGGCATCGAGTTCCACACCTCCTTGGAAGACGGCGGCGTCATCGTGGCGGTCATGCTGCTGCTCCCATCGCGAGGCCGACGGAGACGGCGGAGGCGGCTGTCTCGTCCATCGACGGCTTGGCCCCCTGGCCGGTGAACCGGTTGCTGATGTGGTGCATCGGCGTGATCACCCGGGTCGGCACGCCGACCTGCTCGGCGAGCTCCTCGGCGAGGCCGGGCAGGAGCGCTCCGCCCCCGCTGAGCGAGATCTGCTCCAGCCGGGCACCCGGGTTCATGGAGGTGAAGTACTGGATCGAGCTGCGGATCTCCGACAGGATCGGCCGCACGCCCTGGCTGAGGACGTCGACGATCTTCGGGTTGCTCCCGATCAGACCCTCGGCCCGCTTGGCCAGCTCAGCCTCCGGCTCGCTGAGCTCGCCGCGCGCCACGAGCAGCTGGGTGAGCTCCTGGCCGCCACGCGGCACCACGCGGACCACCTTCGGCACGCCCTGGTTGTGGACCACGATGCTCGTCATGTGTGCGCCTATGTCGATCACCGCCTCGACCGCCAGCCGCTGATCGGCGATCGACCGCAGCACCGCGAAGGACGAGAGGTCCACGCGCGCGACACTCAGCCCCGCGCGCTCGACGGCCTGCACCGCGCTCAGCACCGGTCCACGCGGTGCGGCAACGAGCAGGCCGGCGATGGTGTCGGTGGCCTCGTCGACACCGCCGAGCGGCATGAAGTCGATTAGTGCCTGGTCCATCGGAAGGGGCACCACCTCGCGGGCCTGGTACGGCAGCGCCTTGGCGAGCTGCTCCGGCTCCAGGTTGGGAACGGTGAGGTCACGGACCACGACCTGCTGGTTGGTGATGCCGAGGATCACCCGGCGGCACTCGAACTTGTGGCTGGCCCAGAGCGACTTCAGCGCCTGGGTGACCGCTGCCTGGTCGACGACGACGCCGTTCACGACGGCGTTCGGGGGGAGTTCGACCTGACCGAGGCCGTGGACCGTGACCGAGGGGCGCCCGTCCAGCGTGCCCGGCGCGAGGACCGCCGCACGCACCGAGCCGGCGCCGATGTCCACGCCGATGGCGTGCCCGTCGGTGTTGATCACGGCGAGCCTGCCGATGTCGACCTGCCGGTGCTTCATGTCGTCTCCAAGGTGGTGTCGAATGTCCGGGGGCGGTGCGTGGGTGGCGAGAGCGTCACGTCAGCCGCCCGTCGAGAAGCTGACGACGTTCCAGGTGCGGCCACTGCCGATCGGCCGGTTCGACGGCGTCGGGATCCAGGGCACGCGCAAGCCACCGTTCTGGGCCTGGCCGGCGCGCATGTTGTCGTAGGTGTAGGTGAGCGTCATGCCCGGCATCTTCGTGGTGGAGCCCTGATACGGCCGGCCCTGGTAGGGCATGCTCGTGGCGCCGCGGTGGTACTGGTACAGCCCGCCCGATACGTTCGCCGGCACGCCGATGGCGCCGCGATAGAAGTTGTCCACCATGAAGCTGCCGCGCAGCGTGAAGATCGTGGCGTAGATCTGCCCCGACCCGTCGCTCGCCATGGAAGGCGCGTTGTCCGGCACGTACCGGTTGGCCGGGAAGTTCGTCGGCAGCGGCCAGGACAGCGGGCTCGTGAAGACGCCGGTGAGATCGTTCGGGCAGTAGCCGGCTGAGGTCTGGCCGGCGGTGCCGTCGTCCGAGCACGTCATGGGTCGGTAGATGCGCACGTCGTGGTTTGCGACGAGGGCCAGCCCGTCCGTGGTCGTGGCGAGGGTGCTGTTGGT
>JAVHVL010000130.1:0-2711 GCA_032160565.1 Pseudonocardiales bacterium
CGCCGCGTCCGCCGGCGCGCTCAGCGCGGTCGGTCGGCTCACGCGTGCCCCCGCGTCGCGAGCTGCGCCCCGCAGGCGTCGCGGATCTCGTCGCAGAGCAGGTAGACGTTCCCGATCCCCATCGTGAGCACGAGATCGCCGGGGCGGGCCACCTCCGCGATTCGCCGCGGGGTCGCCGCGTAGCTCGGCTCGTAGATGACCTGCTCCGGCGGCAACGGGATCAGCTCCGCGATCGTCGCACCGGTGACGCCGGGGATCGGCTCCTCGCGCGCCGGGAACACGTCCATCACCACGGCGATGTCGGCGATGGCCAGGGCGTCGGCGAACTCCCGCGCGAACGTCTGCGTCCGGCTGTACGTGCCGGGCTGGAACACCGCGACGAGCCGGCCACCCGTGCCGACCGCCGCCCGTGCCGCGACGAGTGACGCCGCGATCTCGGTGGGGTGATGCGCGTAGTCGTCGTACACGTGCACGCCGCCGGCCTGGCCGTGCGACTCGAAGCGGCGGTGCACGCCGCCGAACCGCGCCCACGCCGCGATCACGGCGGCGACGTCGAGCTCCAGTTCGGCCGCCATCGCCAGCGCCGCCGCGGCGTTCAGCGCCATGTGCCGGCCGACGAGCGCCCCGACGCGCACGTGCTGACGGTCGAATCCGTTGCCGGTGACGGTGAACTCCACCGCATCAGGCAGTGCCTGGATGCCGGTGACCCGCACATCGGCGACCTCGTGCTCGCCGTAGGTCAGCACCCGCCGACCGGACTCCCGGGCATAGCCGGCAACGCGCCGTGCGCCCTCGTCGTCGGCGCAGGCGAGCAGCAGCCCGTTGTGCTCGACCCGGTCCACGAACTGCTCGAACGCGCGGAAGATGCCTTCCAGGTCGCCGTGGTTCTCCAGGTGGTCGGCTTCGACGTTGGTGATGATCGCCGAGCTCGGGCGGGTCAGGAGGAAGGAGCCGTCACTCTCGTCCGCCTCCACGATCGCGAGATCGCCCGTGCCCAGGTGGGCGTTCTTGCCGGTCTCGTACAGGTTGCCGCCGATGGCGAAGGACGGGTCGACGCCGCACGCCTGCGCGCCGACGGTGAGCAACGACGTCGTGGTCGTCTTGCCGTGCGTGCCGGAGATCGCGATGCAGCGCTTGTCCTCGAGGGCGGCGGCGAGTGCGGCTGCCCGCCGCAGCACCGGCTTGCCACTCGCGCGCGCCGCGACGAACTCCTCCTGCTTCGGGCTGATCGCCGTCGTGTACACGAACGTGTCCGCCGCCGCGAGGTGATCCGGCGAGTGGCCGATGAACACGTCCGCGCCGAGCGCGCGCAATGCCGCCACGGTGATCGACTCGCGCGCCTCGCAGCCGCTGACCGGCACGCCGCGCTCGATGAGGATGCGCGCCAGCCCGCTCATGCCGGCGCCGGCGATGCCCATGATGTGCACGCGCCCGAGCTCCGAGAGCGGAGGCACGACGTCGGTGGCCGCGCTGCGCACGAGCGCCGCTCCGGGCGCCGCCCACTCGTCCGGGCGGCCCGCTGCGGCGTCCTGGATAGGGCGGCTCATCGATCTCTCCTGCTGGTCGAGCCACTTCCTCCGGCGAGGTGGCGGTATTCGGCGACGACATTCAACACGTGCCGGGCGAGCACGACGTCGGCGTCCCGAGAACCAGCATGCGCCGCGGCACGCGACATCGCCGCGACGCGTTGCGGATCGGTGATCCTGGGCACCACCTCGTCGATGACCCAGTCCGGGGTGAGCTCCGCATCGTCGACCAGCAGCCCGCCGCCCGCCTTGACGATCGGTTCGGCATTGAAGCGCTGCTCGCCGTTTCCGACCGGGTACGGGACGTACGCGGCAGGCAAGCCCACCGCGGCCAGCTCAGCGCACGTCATCGCGCCGCATCGGCACAGCGCGAAGTCGGCCGCCGCGTAGGCGTAGCGCATCTGCTCGACGTAGGGCACCACGACGTACGGCGCGGCTGCCGCGGCCGCCGGGACCTCGAGCACGTTCTTCGGGCCGATCACGTGCAGCACCTGCACGCCCGCCGCCCGCAGCCCGTCCGCGGCGCCGGACGCGGCCCAGTTGATGCTGCGCGCGCCCTGCGAACCGCCGAAGACCAGCAGCGTCGGGCGGTCCGGATCGAGGCCGAAGCGAGCCCGCGCCTCAGCCCGCAGCGCCGGCCGGTCCAGCTGCGAGATGTCCGGACGCAGCGGGATGCCGATGACGACGGCGTGCGGCAACCGCCCCCGGGGCGAGGCGGTGAAGACATGCGTCGTCATGCGCGCGGCGGCCCGGTTCGCCAGCCCGGGCTTGGCGTTCGCCTCGTGCACCACGATCGGGATGCCGCGTCGCTTTGCGGCGAGGTACGCCGGCACCGCGACGTAGCCACCGAAGCCGACGACGACTTCGGCGCGCGCCCGGTCCAGGATCTCGCCGGCCACCCTGACCGCGGCGCTCACCTTTCCCGGCGTCGCGAGCAGGTCGCGCCCGAGACGTCGGGGCATCGGCACCGGAGGGACGAGTTCGAGGGGATACCCGCGCGCCGGAATGAGGGTGGTGTCCAGCCCCTTCGTCGAGCCGAGCGCGGTGATCTCCGCGGCCGGTTCGAGGCGTCGGACGGCGTCGGCGAGGTTCATGGCAGGCTCGATGTGCCCGGCCGTCCCGCCGCCGGCGACCACCACGCGCGATGGGCCGCCCGGGGGTCCGTCGCCGCTCATCTCGCCCTCC
>JAVHVL010000145.1:0-2945 GCA_032160565.1 Pseudonocardiales bacterium
GCCGCGCGCTACCTGATGGAACAAGGTGTGCAACCGGTCGACTTCAACTCCTACGGCGCGCGCCGTGGCAACCACGAAGTGATGATCCGCGGCACGTTCGCGAACATCCGGCTCCGTAACCAACTGGCGCCGGGCACCGAGGGCGGCTTCACGCGCGACTTCACCCAGCCGGACGGGCCGGTCAGCTCGATCTACGACGCGTCGGTCAACTACGCCGCCGAGGGGACGCCGCTGGTGATCCTCGCCGGCAAGGAGTACGGCTCCGGCTCCTCACGCGACTGGGCGGCGAAGGGCACCGCGCTGCTCGGCGTGCGGGCGGTGATCGCGGAGTCCTACGAGCGCATCCACCGCTCCAACCTGATCGGGATGGGCGTCCTGCCGCTGCAGTTCCCGGACGGTCAGAGCGCGGAGTCGCTCGGCCTGACGGGGCAGGAGACCTTCACGATCACCGGCGTCGAGGCACTCAATGAGGGCTCCGCGCCGCGCGCAGTGCGCGTGCGCGCCGACGACGTCGAGTTCGACGCCCGGCTACGCATCGACACGCCTGGCGAAGCCGACTACTACCGGCACGGCGGCATCATGCAGTACGTGCTGCGCTCACTCCTCTGACGGCGCAGCATGGCGACGTTTCCGAAAATGGTTGATCAGGTAACGAGTTGGTGTCAGACCCGTCGCCTCCGAACGTCCTGGGATATGTTCGGCCGCACAACATTCGTCGGGCCGGTCGGCCCGTACATGAAAGGCGTGACCGCCCATGCGCAAGAGCGCGGTAGCACTCATCGTGACCGGGGTGGCGGCATCGCTCGTCCTCGGCGCCTGTTCGTCCAGTAAGAAGAGCTCGGGTACTACGGGATCGACAACCGCCGGAGGTTCCAGCTCCAGCGCTGCGGGGGGCAAGGTCGGCGTGATCCTGCCCGACACGACCTCGTCGACGCGCTACACGCTGTACGACGCCCCCCTGCTGAAGAAGGCGTTCGACGCCGCCGGCATCCAGAGCGACATCCAGAACGCTCAGGGCAGCACGACCAAGTTCACCTCGATCGCCCAGGCGATGATCGGCGAGGGCGTCAAGGTGCTGCTCATCGACTCGCCCGACGCGGCAACCGGTGCCGGTGTCGAGTCGAAGGCCAAGGCGGCCGGCGTGAAGGTCATCGACTATGACCGCGTCAACCTCGGCGGCTCCGCCGACTACTACGTCTCGTTCGACAACGAGGGCGTCGGCAAGCTGCAGGGCGAGGGTCTGGTCAAGTGCATGCAGGCCAAGAACCTGCCCAAGGGCGCCGGCATCATCGAGATGGACGGCGGCACCGACGTCGACAACAACGCCATCCTGTTCGCCAAGGGCTACAACTCGGTGCTCGACCCGCTGTACGCGAACGGCACCTACAAGAAGCTCTCCGAGGCAGTCGTCAAGGGCTGGACCATCGCGAACGCCGCGCCGGCCTTCACCCAGGCGCTCACCGCCGCGGGCGGCAAGGTCGACGGCGTCATCGCCGCGAACGATGACATCGGCAACGCCGTCATCACCGTGCTGCAGAGCAAGCACCTCACCGGCGTGCCGGTCACGGGCCAGGACGCCAGCATCGAGGGGCTGCAGCACATCCTCAAGGGTGAGCAGTGCATGACCGTCTTCAAGGACGTCAGCAAGGAGGCCGACGCGGCCTCCAAGCTCGCGATCGCGCTGATCAAGGGGCAGGACCCGACGGCCGCCGGAACGCTGTCGGACTTCCAGGACCCGAAGGGCAACCGCACCCTCAAGGCGCTGCTGCTCACACCTGAGTCCATCACCAAGGACAACGTGAAGGACGTCATCACCGCCGGCGCCCTGACCGCTGCCCAGATCTGCAACGGCATCGCGTCCATCTGCACGAAGGCAGGCATCAGCTAGGCCCGGCAGCCCTGCGAACAAGGGCTGGCGAGCACTGGGTGGCCGGACGCCTGTCGTCCGGCCACTCAGTGGGCCAGGCTGTACATCGCCGGTGGGGCACGCCCCCGGCTCCCGGTGCGGTCGCACCGGAGTGCGAGAGAGGAAGAATGTGGCCGAACCGATTTTGCAGATCAAGGGACTGAACAAGAGCTTCGGTCCGGTCCACGTCCTGCAGGACGTCGACCTGTCCGTCTACCCGGGCGAGGTCACCGCACTCGTCGGCGACAACGGCGCCGGCAAGTCGACGCTCGTCAAGTGCATCGCCGGGATCTACACGATCGACAGCGGTGAGATCCTCTGGGAGGGCAAGCCGGTCACGCTGCACGACCCGCGGCAAGCCTCGGCGCTCGGCATCGAGTTCGTCTACCAGGACCTCGCACTGGCCGACAATCTCGACATCACCCAGAACATGTTCCTCGGCCGGGAGGTCCGCCGGTTCGGCTTCCTTCGCGACGCGGAGATGGAGCGCAAGGCCCGTGACGTGCTGGGCAGCCTCTCCGTGCGCACGGTGAGCTCGGTGCGTCAGCTGGTCGCCAACCTCTCCGGCGGACAGCGGCAAACCGTCGCGATCGCGAAGGCCGTGCTCTGGAACGGCAGGGTCATCTTCCTCGACGAGCCGACCGCCGCGCTCGGCGTCGCCCAGACCCGCCAGGTTCTCGACCTGGTCCGCCGGCTCGCCGACCAGGGCCTCGGCGTGGTCCTGATCTCCCACAACATGAACGACGTGATGGAGGTCGCCGATCGGGTCGTCGCCCTCTACCTCGGGCGAGTGGCCGCGGAGGTCAAGAAGTCCGAGACGAGCACGACCCAGATCGTCGAGCTCATCACGTCCGGTCGCAGCGGCGACATCGGGCTGGCGTCCGCGGTCGCCAGCGAGAACATCTGAGGGGCCATGTCCAGCGATACGCCGCAGATCCGGGTCGAGGCGGGAGCCCTCCCGCCGTCCCAGCTGAAGGGGCCAGAGCGCGCCAGCGAGTTCTCCCTCGACGTCGAGGAGATGTCGATCGGGGGCGCGATC
>JAVHVL010000336.1:0-2671 GCA_032160565.1 Pseudonocardiales bacterium
TTTGCAGCCGCTGCAGCCGCGACGAGATCAGAAGAGCTGATTCTCGCCGGCGAAGATCTCGGATACGGACTCGTCGGTGAAGATCTTCCGGATCGAGTCCGTCAGCAGGTCCGCGGTAGAGAGGACCGTGATCATGTCCGGCGCGCCGTCGCGCATCGGAATCGTGTCGGTGACGACGATGCCCGACAGCGGCGAGTCGGTCAGGTTCTCGAACGCCCGGCCGGAGAAGACGCCGTGCGTGGCCACCGCGTAGACCTCGCGGGCGCCTTCGTCCATGACGGTCTGCGCCGCGGCCGCGAGCGTGCCGCCGGTGTCGATCATGTCGTCGACGAGCACCGCGACCTTGCCCTTGACGTCGCCGATCACGCGCCCGATCTCTGCGACGCCGTGCGCAGGGCGCTCCTTCTCCATCAGCGCGTACGGCGCACCGAGCCAGCGCGCGAAGCGGCGCGTCAGCTTCACGCGCCCGGCATCCGGCGCGACGATGACGAGGTTCGACTCGTGGCCGAGCTGGTCCTCGACGTACTGGCTGAGCATCCGCGTGGCGGTCATGTGGTCGACCGGAGTTTGCGCGCTGAAGAAGCCCTGCAGCTGCCCGGCGTGGAGGTCCATCGTCAGCAGGCGAGAGATGCCGGCGGTCTCGAGCATGCGCGCCACGAGACGCGCGCTGATCGGCTCGCGGGGAGCCGACTTCTTGTCCTGCCGTGAGTAGCCGTACCACGGGGTGACCGCGATGACGCGATGAGCCGACGCGCCAACGGCCGCGTCGATCATGATCAGCAGCTCCATGAGCGCGTCGTTGGCGTTCAGGCCCGCCCTCTCGTTGCCGGCGGTCGACTGCACGAGAAAGATGTCGGCGCCGCGAATCGACTCCTCGAAGCGGCAGTAGAGCTCTCCGTTGGAGAAGGTCTTCAGGCCCGGGTTGGTCAGGCTGACGCCGAGCCGCTCGGCGATCTTGGCGCCCAGCTCCTCACTCGAGCGGCCAGCGGCGACCATGAGCCGCTTGTCGTAGCCGGCCGGGAGGACGGTTGGGGGGACAGGTCGCGTGACCACTGACGGTGGAGTCTCCACTTCAAGGCTGGCCATCGCCTGATTCCTTCTCCAGTCGCTCCGCGTAACCCTCGACGTTCTTCTGCTCTGGCCGAGCAACGGCGAGCGCGCCGGGCGGCACGTCCTCCGTGATGACCGACCCGGCCGCAGTGTACGCGCCGTCGCCGACGTCAACGGGGGCTACAAACGTCGTGTCGACACCCGTCTTCACGGAATTTCCGATCTTGGTGCGGGACTTGACGCCGCGGTGATAGTTGGCCGTGATGTTTCCGGCGGCGATGTTCGTGCCGTCACCGATGTCCGCGTCGCCGATGTAGGACAGGTGCGGGACCTTCGTCCCGGCGCCGATGTTCGAGTTCTTCACCTCGACGTAGGTGCCGATCTTCGCGCCGTCCGCGATGGTCGTGCCGGGGCGCAGGTAGGCGAACGGGCCGATGGAGACGTCGTTGCCGACCTTCGCGTTCGTGATGTAGGCGTGCAGCACCGTCACGCGGTCGCCGATCTCGGCGTCGATCAGGGTGCTGTCCGGGCCGATCGTCGAGCCGCTGCCGATGCTCGTGCTGCCGCGCAGGACAGTGCCCGGCTCGATGACGGTGTCCTCCCCGATCTGGACCGCGACGTCGATCGCGACGGTCTCCGGGAGCGGGAAGCTCACGCCGCCAAGGGCGTGCTCCTCGATGATCCGCCGGCGCGCGTGGCGCTCGACCTCGATCAGGTCGCGCCGGTTGTTGACGCCCTGCGCAGCGAGCACGTCGTCGGTGCGGTGGGCGGCGACGGTGCGGCCGTCGCGGCGAAAGGTCTCGAAGACGGCGGTCAGGTAAATCTCACCCTGCTCCTCCTGTACGACATCGAGCGCGGAGAACAAGGCGTCGGCGTCGAACGCGTACGCACCTACGTTGATCTCGCGGATTGCGAGGTGCTCGGGGGCGACCCGGTCCGGGTGTTTGGTCTCGACGATCCGCTCGACGTTGTCGTCGCCGTCGCGAACGATCCGGCCATAGGCGGCCGGGTCGAGCAGGTCGGTGGTCAGCAGCGTCGCCGCGGCGCCGGCCCTTTCTTGGGCCGCGACGAGGTCCTCGACCGTGGCGGCCGAGACGAGCGGGTGGTCGCCGGAGAGGATCACCAGAGTCGAGCCCTGGCCCACGTGCGCGCGCGCGGCGAGCACCGCCGCACCGGTCCCCTCCCCCGTCTCCTGGGGCACGGCCACTACACCGTCCGGAAGCGCCTGCTCGACGCCCTCTCCGGGACGCACCACGACGACGACACGCTCCGCGCCGGCCTCCTGGGCGGCAGCGATCGTCCAGTGCAGCATCGGGCGTCCGCAGACGGGGTGCAGAACCTTGGGCGTTTGTGACCGCATCCGGGTTCCATGCCCGGCCGCCATGATGAGGACGGTGGGGCGCGAAGGCACGCCGCGGAGCGTAGCGACGCCTATGCTCGTGGCCGGCTCTGGGGGGTCGTCCAATGGCAAGACTCCTGGTTTTGGTCCAGGCAATCGGGGTTCGAATCCCTGCCCCCCAATTCGAGCCTCGATTTCGATTCCGTCCGGGATATACGCGAACAGCTGTTCGTGCGACCACACCTCTCGGAGTAGATTTCCGACCTCGGCGGTAGGCCTTTC
>JAVHVL010000371.1:0-4348 GCA_032160565.1 Pseudonocardiales bacterium
GCACGATGTCGTCTCGGACTGCATCGCCTCGCTCGAGCCGCTGGCCAATGCCAAGCGGGTGGAGCTCCTGGGCCGCGTTGACGCTCCCGCAACCGTCCATGGCAGTGTGGCCGAGCTCAGTCGGGCCTTGACCAACGTCGTGGCCAACGCGATCCGACACAGTCCCGGGGCCGGCCGGGTCGAGGTCCACCTCGGGCGCACCGGGACCGGGTCGGCCGAACTCAGCGTGCGTGACGAGTGCGGCGGAATCTGGGACGACGTGTTGACCCGCGTCTTCGACGTCGGCTACCGCGGCGCGAGCGAACGTGGCACAGCCCCGCAGGACGGCGGCGCCGGGCTCGGTCTGGCCATCACCCGCGGCATCATCGAAGCCCACAGCGGCACCGTGCGGGTCGAAAACACCGACAACGGATGCCGGTTCCGCCTGCAACTCCCGGCCGCCTGATCGGGCGTTGCGGCCCGATCCACTATCTCAGCTCACGTCGACCGACGCGCAACCATGCCCGATCGATTCGGCGATCATGCTCGCGATCCCGTCCTCCAACGCGACCGACGTGCTGACGCCCAACTCCTCGCGCAATCGAGTGGAGTCGGCGGTGATATGCCGAACGTCGCCGAGCCGGTACTCACCGGTCACGATCGGAGCCGGCCCGCCGAATGCCGCCGAAAGCGCCGACGCCATCTCACCGACGGTGCGGACCGTGCCGGAACCGACGTTGAAGGCACGGACCGCAGCACGCGCGGCGGGATGATCGCTGGCCTCGACGGCAGAGGCGGTTGCGACCGCGACATCGTCGACGTGGATAAAGTCGCGTCGCTGAGCCCCGTCCTCGAACACCCGCGGTGCTCGCCCGGCGCGCAGCTCGCTGAGCCACAGCGCTGCCACGCCCGCGTACGGCGTGTGGACAGGCAGCCCGGGGCCGTAGACGTTGTGATAGCGCAGCACCGTCGCCGAGCCGCCCACCGAGCGGGCCCACACCGCGGCCAGGTGTTCCTGGGCAAGTTTGCTCGCGGCATAGGCGTTGCGCGGATCCGGCGAAGCATCCTCGTCGACCAGCATTGGGGACAGCGGTGACCTGCAGACCGGACACGGTGGCTCGAACTGGCCGGCCGCCAACCACTGCAGCGGCCGCGACTGCGGGCGTACCGGGCCGTGCTCGGCGCATCGCCCCAGACCCTCACCGTAGACGACCATCGAACTCGCCAAGACCAGACGTCTCACCCCGGCCCGAGCCAGGGCCGCCAGAAGACACGCGGTGCCGTAGTCGTTCGACGAGGCATAGTCCGGTAGATCACTCAGGCCTACCCCGAGACCGACCTTGGCCGCCAGGTGCACGACCACACCGATGTCGGCAAGCGCCCGGTCGAGCGTGGCCCCGTCTCGTACGTCCCCGACGAGAAGCTCGGTCCGCCGGGCCAAGGCAACCGCGGCCGCGTCGTCGCGGTGCACGTCGGGGCGAAGACTGTCGAGCACTCGCACCCGATGCCCACGCTCAAGCAACTCGTCCACGACACGGCGCCCGATGAACCCGGCCCCGCCCGTCACCAACACAGCCGAACTACTCGTCACCGAACGACACTGTCATGAAACGAGGCCGCGCGACCTTACCGGGCGCTTACCGATGAGTGCCGCGTCCACCGCCGGAGATCGTGCGCGTCGACGCCCTCTATCAGCAGACGGCGAACAGACCCCTGACGTGAACGCGTGCCGTGAGGCGATTCGCCTCTCACGGCCAACCCCGGCAGCCGCAGACAGGCGGCCAGGTGGCGGGAACTACTTCTTCTGCCGACGGCTGCCACCGTGCCAGTCCTCCTGCAGACCGACCTGATCGGAGGTGACGCCGAAGCTGGCGAGCTGGGGGCGTTCCCGCAGGCTTCGCTTCAGCTCGGCGAAGCCCGGGAATCCGGCCAGCCCGACGACGTGATCCCACAGACGGCCGGAGTCGGCCTCGCTCGGTAGGCGGCTGATGACCGGCCCGAAGAGGGCCACCCCATCTGGTGGTTGGAAGTGAATGATCGGGGTTCCGACGTCCTTACCGGTCAAGCCGAGCGCCTCGTCGGTCTCGGCGCGGAGTTCGGCATCGAAGCTGTCGTCATCGAGGGCAGCAGCGAGCTCGGCGGGTAGGCCGGCGTCGGCCAGGACGGGTGCGAGGAATTCTGCGGTGCCGTGGAAACCCGGATCGGATTGGTCAGATAGGGCAGCGGTGTCGAAGGCACGGGCGCCGATCGCGGAGTAGAACGGCCCGATCGCGTCGCGGCCGTGCTGAGCGCGGACCCGGGCAGCCACGCGCAGCAGCCGCAGCCCGGCGGTGTGGCCGGCTTCGTAGCCGGTGGGGAAGTGGGCGTCGTAGTCGACGTGGGAGTTGATCATGCTTAGTGAGATGAATCGCCAATCCACGCGGTAGTCGCGTTGGGCGCTCACAAGGCGGACCCACTTACTGGTCATCCAGGCAAACGGGCACAGCGGATCGAAGTAGAAGTTGATGTCGGCATCGGGCATGACCTGATCATCCTTCCTCTGTTGAGGTGGCGGCGTGAGCGCGGGCGTATCGGATCAGTCCGACGACATCCTCAGGGACCAGGCGCCCGATCGGGCCCGAGGAGTACACGCTCACAATCACCCGGCCAGCCGGATCGAGCACGAACCCGGCGGACTGCAGGAAGCCGCCGGTCGGGTCGACGAATGCACCGGTGGCGGCGGACACTGCGGCCGCATCGGCGCTGTGCCCGACCGGGAAGGTGAGACCGTGCTTGGCGATCAGCGCGGCGGTGGTGGGCTCATCGTCAACCGAGAGCGCCACGACCTTGGCACCGACTTCGGTCAGGCCGTCGCCGGCTCGTTGGAAGGCGCGCAATTGAGCGTTGCAATACGGGCACCAGGAGCCTCGATACAGCAGCACGACGCCGAAACTGCCGCCGACAGCGTCGGGAAGGGTGAGCGTCTCTCCGCCAGGCCGGGAGACGGCAAGGGTGGGGAATGAGTCACCTGGAGCGAGCAGAGTCACGGTTGATCTCCTGTCGGTCGTCGCGCATCGGATAGTGGATCGTTGGCGTCCCAGATCTGGCCGGTGCTGGAACCCGCGAGGCGGGCCAGCAAGGACGAGGCGGATTGCTCGGGCGTGAGCAGCGTCCCGCTGTCGTAGTTGTCGACGAATCGTTGGTGCAGCGCAGCCCCGATGCGCTCCGGCGGCTGGCCGCGGATGAAGGCCTGCATCGCGGTGTCGACGCCACCGGGACGGAATACGTTGATGGTGACGCCGGTGCCGGCGAGTTCGGCTGCGAGGTTGAGCGTGTGGGCTTCCAGAGCGGCCTTGCTGGTGGCGTAGGCGTTGGCCCGCAGCATGCCGGCCGGGTTCGCCGCGATCGAGCTGGAGACGTTCACGACACGACCCCACCCGCCGGTCAGCATGCCGGGTAGCAGCGAGAACGTCAGCCGAGCCGGCGCGGTGAGGTTCACCGCAAGCGCAGCCGCCCACTCCTGCGGATCGAGTTCGGCGCTGGGGGAGAGGGGCCACACCACGGCCGCGTTGTTGAGCAGGACCTCAACCGGGCCCCAGCGGGCGGTGACCGCGTGCAGCGCTGCCTCGACCTGGTCAGGGTCGCTGACATCGGCTGGGACGGCGAGCGCGCTCCCGCCTCGTTCGCCGGCCCAGGTGACGGTCTGCTGCACGTCACTTGCCGAGCGGGCCAACACGGCAACGTGCGCACCAGCCGCGGCAAGGCCGAGGACCAAGGCTCGACCGATACCTCGGCCGCCTCCGGTCACCAGGGCGACCCGCCCGTCCAATGATTCGTCCAATGATTGCTTTGGCCTGCTCACCTTCGGTTAGCGCCCGCGCCGGCGTGGGTCTTACCTGCCCGTGGCCGGGTCGCGGAAACGGCCGGTTCGTAGTATCGGTGGCGTGTCCCCGGCTGGTACCCCACCCGATTGCGGCGCCGCAGCGGCGGCGTTGGTCGGCGGCCCCACTGATCACTCCCCCGAGGGCCACTCCCACGAAGGCGGCCCGGAGGTCGTGGGAGACGTGGAGTCCGCGCGCTGGCTGCGTTGTCTGCACGGCGACGGTCTGGTCCGTGACGAGGCACTGGGTCGGCTGCACGAGCTGCTGCTACGCATAGCCCGGGCCGAGCTGCACCGCCGCAGCGCCCAGCAACAGCAGATCACGGGACCCGAGCTGGACGATCTCGCCCATCAGGCCGCCGGTGACGCGCTTCTGGCGATCACGACCAAGCTCGACCAGTTCCGGGGCGAGAGCCGGTTCACGACCTGGGCCTACCGGTTCGTGATCCTGGAGGTGTCGACCAAGCTGGGGCGACACTTCTGGCAACGTCCGAGTGTCGCGCTGGCCGC
>JAVHVL010000476.1:0-3128 GCA_032160565.1 Pseudonocardiales bacterium
GCGGCAGCGCGCATCTCGGCGAGGGCGCGCGCCACGACCAGCCCGGCCTGGCGCATGAGGCCGAGCTGCTCAGGCGTCTTGAGCTGGATCCGTTCGGTGAGGCCGCGCATCAATGCTCCGTGTTCACTTCTCGGCGTTCACTTCTCGGCGTTCACTTCTTGGAAAAGGGGGTCAGCGCCTCGATCGCCCGCTCCGTGACATCCTCGACGGTACCGAGGGCGTCGATGGCCACGAGCTGGTCGCGGGTGCCGTAGAACTCGATCAGCGGCGCCGTCTGGGACGAGTACACCTCGAGGCGGTGGCGGACGGTGTCCGGGAAGTCGTCGTCACGGTGGTACAGCTCGCCACCGCACTTGTCGCACACGTTGTCGACCGACGGCGGGTCGTACTCGACGTGCCAGACGTGCCCGCACTTCTTGCAGGTCCGCCGGCCGGACAGGCGGCGCACCACCTCGTCGTGGTCGACGTCCAGGTCCAGGACGACGCTGAGCGTCGAGCCGATCTCGTCGAGGATGCCGTCCAGCTCACCGGCCTGCTGCACGTTGCGCGGGAAGCCGTCGAGCAGGAAGCCGTCCGTGGCATCCGGCTGGGCGAGGCGGTCGCGGACCATGGCGTTGGTGACCTCGTCGGGCACCAGGTCTCCCGCATCCATGAACTTCTTGGCCAGCCGCCCGAGGTCCGTACCGCCCGACACGTTCGCCCGGAAGATGTCACCGGTGGAGATCTTCGGCACGCCGAAGTGCTCGGCGATGAACTCCGCCTGCGTGCCCTTACCAGCACCTGGCGGGCCGACGAGGACCAATCTCATCAGCGCAAGAACCCTTCGTAGTTGCGCTGCATGAGCTGGCTCTCGATCTGCTTCACGGTGTCGAGACCCACGCCCACCATGATCAGGACGGCGGTGCCGCCGAACGGGAAGTTCTGGTTGTTGCCGCTGGTGATCGAGAAGAAGAAGTTCGGCAGGATTGCGACGATGCCGAGATACAGCGAGCCGGGCAGCGTGATGCGCGAGAGCACGAACTGCAGGTATTCCGCGGTCGGTCGCCCCGGCCGGATGCCGGGGATGAATCCGCCGTACTTCTTCATGTCGTCCGCCCGCTCGACCGGGTCGAAGGTGATGCCGACGTAGAAGTAGGTGAAGAAGATGATCAGCGCGAAGTAGACGACGATGTAGACCCACGACTGCTGGTTGAGCAGGTAGTTCGACACCCAGCGCTGGAACGTCGACGGGCTGCTCGAGTTGCCGGTCAGCTGGCTGATGAGCTGCGGGATGTACAGCAGCGACGAGGCGAAGATGACCGGGATGACACCTGCCTGGTTCACCTTCAGCGGCAGGTAGGTGGAGGTGCCGCCGTACTGTCGCCTCCCGATCATCCGTTTGGCGTACTGCACCGGGATCCGGCGCTGCGCCTGTTCGACGAAGACCACCGCGACGATGATCGCGAGCCCCAGCGCGAGGATCAGGGTGAAGACGAAGCCGCCTGCGTTCTGCAGGATCGTCTGCCCCTCGTTCGGGATGCGCGCCGCGATCGAGGTGAACATCAGCACGCTCATGCCGTTGCCGACGCCGCGGTCGGTGACCAGCTCACCGAGCCACATGATGATGCCGGTGCCCGCCGTCATGCACAGCACCATCGTGGCCAGCGTGAAGACGTCCTGCTTGTAGAGGATGTTGCCGGTGCACTGGGGGAACAGCTGCCCGGAGCGGGCCAGCGCGATGAAGCCGGTCGACTGCAGGATCGCCAGCCCGATGGTCAGGTAGCGGCTGTACTGGGTCAGCTTCTGCTGGCCGGCCTGCCCCTCCTGCTTCAGCTGCTCGAAACGCGGGATCACGACGACGAGCAGCTGGATGATGATGCTGGCCGTGATGTAGGGCATGATGCCCAGCGCGAAGGCGGACAGCCGCAGCAGGGCACCACCCGAGAACAGGTTGATCAGCGAGTAGACGTTCGCGCTGTTGCCGTTGGCGGCCTGGTTGATGCAGCTGTTGATCGCCTTGGTGTTGGTGTTGGGCGTCGGGACCGAGGCCCCGAGGCGGTAGAGCACCAGCATCGCCAGCGTGAACAGCAGCTTCTTACGCAGATCAGGCGTACGGAACGCCGATGCGAATGCGCTGAACACGGATCCTCCTGCTGCGGATCGAGCGGTGTGGCTGTGAAATCCCACGGGTGTAACCCCAGTATCGGGGCAGACCCGATCAGGCTAACAGCCGCCTTCTGAGGTCAAGTCTTGCGATCTGGGGAACGCGATGGCGGGGCCCGGCGTCGCCCGGCCCCGCCATCGCCTCCACGTGTTACAGCTCGGTCACCGAGCCACCGGCCGCGACGATCTTCTCGCGGGCGGTGTCGGAGAACGCGTTAGCGGTGATGTCCAGCTTGACGCTGCCGAGGTCGCCGTTGCCGAGGACCTTCACCGGCTCGCCCTTGCGGACGGCACCGGCGGACACCAGCTCGTCGACCCCGACCGTGCCGCCCTCCGGGAAAAGCTCGGCCAGCTTGGCGACGTTGACGACCTGGAACTCGACCCGGAAGCGGTTGCGGAAGCCCTTCAGCTTCGGTAGCCGCATGTGGATCGGCATCTGGCCACCCTCGAAGCCAGCAGGCACCTGGTAGCGGGCCTTCGTGCCCTTGGTGCCACGACCGGCCGTCTTGCCCTTGGAGCCCTCACCGCGACCCACCCGGGTCTTCTTGGTATGTGAGCCCGGGGCCGGACGCAGGTGATGCACCTTCAGCGGTCCGTTTGCCATCTCTTACTCGACCTCCTCGACCGACACGAGGTGCGTGACGGTCGCGACCATGCCCCGGATCTCCGGGCGGTCTTCCTTGACGACGACGTCGTGCATGCGCTTGAGCCCAAGCGTGCGCAGCGTCTCGCGCTGGTTCTGCTTGTTGCCGATGCCCGACTTGGTCTGCGTGATCTTCAGACGGCTCATGCTCAGCTCGCCTTTCCGGCTCGGGCACGCAGCAGGCCTGCGGGGGCGACGTCCTCGAGCGCCAGACCGCGGCGCGCCGCAACCTCCTCGGGGCGGACGAGTGCCTTCAGCGCGGCCACCGTCGCGTGCACAATGTTGATCGGGTTGTCCGAGCCGAGTGACTTGGACAGCACGTCGTGGATACCGGCGCACTCGA
>JAVHVL010000478.1:0-3027 GCA_032160565.1 Pseudonocardiales bacterium
CGACCTCCTGGGGCGGGTCGGCGGGCGTCACGCCGGCTGCCGTGAACGCGTTCTCCGCCTCGGTGGTGGTGACCGACGTGTTCGTGACGAGCAGCTGGAACTGGGTGCCGCCGGCGAACTCGACCCCGTAGTTGAAGCCGCGGAACACGAAGCTGAAGACGCACAGCACCAGCAGCACCAGCGACGCGAAGTACCAGCGCCGGCGGGTCCCGATGAAGTTGATCCGGGTCTCGCCCCGGTACAGCTGACGGAACAGGGACATCAGTTGTCCCCCTTCTCGGCGCGCAGCTTCGCCCGGCGCGCTGCGGCGCGCTCGGCTGCCGAGCCCGGTTCGGGTGTGGTGCGGCGCCGCGGCGGTGGCGCCGGCTCGTCCGCCGAGACCTCGGTGGAGTCAGTGGCGTCGGTGGTGTCGGTCGCGTCGGTGGCGTCGGTGGCGTCGGTGGCGTCGGTAGCTTCGGACTCGACCACGGCTTCGGGCTCGACGGCGTGGTCAGCGTCCTCGGTGACCTCGCCGGTGACCGTCACGTCGTCCGGCGCCTCCTCGGACGTGTCGTCGAGCACCGCGACGGAAGAGGGTGACTCCTCGGTGCCCCGGCGGCCAGACCGGGCCGCCCCGGCCCGGGCCCTGGTCTCCCGGGGGCGGACCGTCTCGGGCGCCGGCAGCGCTACGCCACCCTCGCGCGCCGAGTTGAGGCCGGTGAACCGGGCGGCGGCGAAGGCCCGCTTGCGGGACAGGTACGACACGATCGGATGGGTGAACAGGAAGACCACCACCAGGTCCAGCACGGTCGAGAGCCCGAGCGTGAACGCGAAACCCTTCACGTCTCCGGCGGCGAAGTAGTACAGGATCGCGGCGGCGAGGAAGGAGACGGTGTCGGCCGAGAGGATCGTCCGGCGCGCCCGCACCCAGGCGCGTGGTATCGCAACACGCACCGAGCGGCCGTCGTGCACCTCGTCCTTGATGCGTTCGAAGAACACGACGAACGAGTCGGCGGTGATACCGACGGCGACGATGAAGCCGGCGATGCCGGCCAGGCTCAGCACGAACCCGATCTGGGTGCCCAGCATCACCAGGCAGCCGTAGGTGAGGCCACCGGACACCAGCAGGGACGCGATCGTCACCAGGCCGAGCGCGCGGTAGTAGATCAGCGAGTAGATGACCACGAGCGCCAGTCCGATGCCCCCGGCGAGCAGGCCGGCCTTGAGCTGCGACGACCCGAGCGTGGCCGACACGTTCTGAGATGCCTGGGGCTCAAAGCTCAGCGGCAGGGCGCCGTACTTCAGCTGGGTGGCGAGGCGGTTGGCGGTCGACTGGGTGAAGTTCCCGGTGATCTCCGTGGTCGCCTGGTTGATGACCGTCTGGTTCACCGGCGCGGAGATCACGTTGCCGTCGAGGACGAATCCGACGAAGTCCGCGCACGGTGTGCCGGTGGAGCTGCACTGGGGCGCCGACGAGCTGGTGGCGCTCGAGCCGCCCAGGTTGTGCGCGCCGGTGTACTTCGCCCAGGCGGACTGGCCGCCGCCCTTCATCTTGAGCTGGACGGTCCACTGGGTCTGCCCGCTGCTGACGTTCGGGGCAGACGCGGTGGCCCCGGAGATCTGGCTACCCGGGACGATGACCGGCCCGAGCAGGTAGGCCAGCTGCACGCCGTAGGTCTTCCCGTCGTCGCAGGCGACGTAGTACTGGGCGCTGTCGGACTGGTTCGACGTCTTGGTGCAGTCAACCGTGGCGACGGCCGCCTGCAGCTTCTGCTGGTCGGCGGCCGAAAGCTTGTCGTAGGCCGTCTCCGTGGTCGGGATGGCGAACGTCAGCCCAGCCAGCGGGGTGGCGGTGCACTTGGCCGCCGGGGCCGCGCTCGTGCTGCCCGTCGCGCCCGGGGTCGGTGTGGTGCTGGATTTGGCGGTGGAGCTGGATGTGCCCGATGCGGTTGGCTTCGGCGTCGCCGACGAGCTAGCCGTCGGGGCAGTCAACGGGCGCTGCGCCGCGCCGTGCACCGAGGCGGCGCTGCCGGACGGCGTGCTCTGCCCGGCTGCGCCAGGGGTCGTGCTGCCGGACGGCGAGCTCGAGTTGGTCGGCGCGCTGCTGGCCGACGAGCCAGAGCTCGGGGCGGCGGTGACGCCTGCGCAGGACACGGGTACGGGGGGCATCACCGCACCGCGCATGGTCAGGACGGCGGCCTTGCCGAGTGCTTCTACGTCGGCGTTGGTGCCGCCGGGGATCGAGATGACGATCTGGTTGTTGCCCTGGATGACGACCGTCGCCTCGGTGACGCCCGAGCCGTTCACCCGCTCCTCCATGATCTGCTTGGCCTCGCTCATGGCCGATTTCGAGGGCGTGCCACCGTTCGGCGTCTTGGCGGTGAAGATCACCTGCTGGCCGCCGACCAGGTCGAGGCCGAGTTTGGGCGTGTGCCGCGTACCCGGCCAGAAGACGATCGAGTACAGCACGGCGAAGATCGCGAGCAGCGCGAGGAAGTAACGCCCGACACGCAGCGTTCCGGCGGGTGGTGCCACGGGGATTGGTCTCCTCGACTAGTTCAGGTCAGGCTTGTTCGTTCGGGCTCGGTCACGGCAGTCATGGGCAGCGCGCGGCAGTCCACAGGGACTCGGCGGGCCGTCTCGATGGCACAGTATGACCGAAGCCATTGTGAACGAAGCGGACTGCCGGGCTTTACGGCGCCTGCTCGGCGTCCGGGGGCTCGGTGTCGGAGTCGTCGTCGTGAATGGCCTTGCGGTACCGGTCCGGCAGCGACTTGGCATCGCGCAACGCCGCGAGCGCCCACTTCACCTCGACGCCCGGCGCGATCGCGAGCTGAACGGTGCCGTCGTCGTTACGCCCCACGACGGTGCCGTAGAGGCCGGACGTCGTCATCACGTCGTCACCGAACTTGATCTGATTGATCCGGACCATCTCCTGCGCCTGCTGACGGCGCCGGTTACGGACGCTGAACGCCAGCAACCCGCCCAGTAGGACGAACGTCAGGAGGTACGGCAGGTAACCCACGCGTCAAGTCTAGGCGTCGAACA
>JAVHVL010000497.1:0-2911 GCA_032160565.1 Pseudonocardiales bacterium
CCAGGGCAAGCTGTCGACCGGCGCGGCCAACGGAGTGGGTGGCTACTTCAATGACCCGAGTTGCCCCTTCGCGCCGACGTTGTCCACGACGCCGACCGCGTGCACGACCGGTGCAACGCTCAACCCGAACGTCAAGCTGCTTACCGGAGCGACGGCCTTCAACATCTCGCGGCCGCTTTACCTGTACTTCCGGCACGCAGACATCGCCAGCACCATCCCCTTCGAGCCCGGCTCCTCGCTGAACTGGGTCCGGACGATGTTCTACAACCCGTGCTCGGGCGCCGGCCACACCACCGGCTGCGTCACGATCGGCGGCACCCAGTACGGGCCGGGCGGCCAGCCGTACTTCGCCCAGGCCGGGGCGCAGTCTGCGATCTCGGCATCGGGCATCACGCCGGCCTACGCGTACGCCGCGGCCGGTCCGTGACCGACGCTTTCGCTGTGGCGTAGTCGCCCTCGAAAGACGATGTGGGGCGGGTGCTGTGACACCCGCCCCACGTCGGAACAACCCACACAACTCCTCACCCTCTGAGAGGCAAGAAGCAAATGAAGGCTATCAAGAGGGCGCTCACCGGAGCGCTCGTCCTCGCGATCGCCGGAGGTGGTCTGCTGCTCGGCGCCACGTCCGCGTCGGCCGCAACCCCCCCGCCCTTCGAACCGGATGCAAACTCGCTCGGCAGTCTGGCTTTCTACGATGCCTCGGGCAACGTCGTGACCAGCGGTACCGATCTGGCCCACATCTTCGACTACGCAGTCGCCGCGACGCCCGCTGCGCGTACCGGGACGACGAAGGCGACTGCCTTCTTCGGCTTCCCGGATCACACGCAGCCGGACTCCCAGACCTGGTTCTCCACGCAGGCCACTGCCGCAGCGACCTTCCCCAACACCACGGCGCCGGCGCCGATCAACGGCTTCGGCCGCCAACCGGTCTCCCAGGCCGGGCCGACGGAGGCCAACTTGTCGGCGATTCTGGGTACGACGACGTTGGACCAGACCCCCGGCTACGTCAACATCGTGCAGATCCGGGTCCGGGACTCCGGTGCGGGTATCGGCAACGGCTTCCTGGCGAAATTCTGGGCGGCCGACATCCAGTTCAATATCGCGGCCAACACGTGGACCCAGGTCTTCCCGTCGGTCGCCGCCGCACCGACCACCACTGCGCTCGCCGCGACGCCCACCAGCGCCCAGGAGCCCGGTGTAACGGTGGGTCTGACCGCAACCGTCTCGCCGTCCAGCGCGGCGGGCACGGTCCAGTTCAAGGACGGCGCCACCGACCTCGGTAGTCCGGTCACCGTCGCGGCCGGCGCGGCCTCCACCACAACCACCGCGCTCTCCGTTGGCTCACACAGCCTCACCGGGGTGTTCACGCCGACGGACCCGGGTGCCTTCGCGCCATCCACGTCGGCCGCGAAGACCTACCTCATCGCGAACAAGCCGGCGGCGCCGACGGGCGTGACCGCGACGGCCGGCAACGCAGCGGCGACGGTGTCCTGGACCGCTCCGGCCAGCGATCCCAACGCGCCGATCATCGGGTATGACGTGCAGTACTCCGCCAACGGAGGCCCGTTCACGGCAGCCGGGCCGAACTTCCACACCAGCACGCTGACATCGCACGTCGTGACCGGCCTGACGAACGGCACGCCGTACGTGTTCCAGGTCGCCGCAATCAATGCCGTCGGGACGGGCGCGTCCTCGGCGGCATCGTCGCCGGCCGTCACGCCCGTGGCCGATGCATCCACGCTCGCCATCGCTGGTCCGTCCACGGTGCGCTACGGCGCGAAGGCGCTGATCACGGCGAAGCTCACCGACAGCAGCACCCACGCCGCGATTGGCTCCACGCCCGTCGTGCTGTACCGGCGCGCTGGCTCGAGCAAGCCGTGGTCGGGCGTCAAGACCCTGACCACCTCGTCGACCGGCGCGGCCAGCCTGGCCGTAGCACTCACCGCCAATACGCAGTTCCAGTGGCGCTACGCCGGTGTCCCGACGCACAAGGCCGTCACCAGTGCGACTCGATCCGTGACGGCCAGCCAGGTTGTCTCGGTGGCTCGTTCGGCCTCGTCGGTGAAGCATGGGGCGAGCGTCCGGATCTACGGAACGGTCAGCCCGAGCGGGCGGGGCCAAGTGGTGACCCTGCAGAGGCTGGTCAGCGGCCATTGGCGGTCGCTCACGGTCCGCACGACGATCAAGTCGCAGCGGCTGCCCAACGGGCGGGTCGCGGTGGGATACGTCCTGTCGGTCAAGCTCACTACCCGGGGGTCCTACACGTTGCGCGTCTACAAGCCCGCGACGTCGACGCTGGCCGCGGGCTACTCGGGGTCGACGGCGGTCCGAGCGACGTGACGGACCGACTGGCCGCGTCGACCTCCTGATGTGGCGTCTTCGCGCCGCTGGGGTCGCGGGGCTCCTCGTCCTCCTGACCGTCGGTCCGGTGGCGGTGGCAGCGGCGAGCCGGACGCTGCGTCCCGGAGGCCTGCTCGTGGCCGACGTCCACGGGTTCGCGGCGCGGGCGCAGGTCAATGGACACCTCGTCGGAGCGAACGGCTCGACGACACTGCGCGCCGACCGCACAGGAACCGTCCATGTGGCCTACCGCGTGCCCCGGGCGAGCGGGCACTATCGGCTCGCGCTCGTCGGCGCCCCGCCCGGGCCGAAGTCGCGGCCGACCTACCCGCCGGGCGGCGACGGTGATCCCGCGGCCCTGGTGGTGATCGTGCCGCGACTCGCGATCCTCGACTTCACGGTCTCGCCCGCGGGCGGTGGCGGGTCCGGAACGGATGCGGCTAGCGGCAATCGGCTCTCTCCTGCCAGGGCTCAGGCCGGCCGGACGGCCGACACCGGCGCCGACGTCGAGACACCGCTGCTCGTTGCTGCGCTCTGCCTTCTGGTGGGCGTCGCGGCACTCGCGATAGGC
>JAVHVL010000185.1:0-2697 GCA_032160565.1 Pseudonocardiales bacterium
GAGGGTCTCCGGGTCGCGCAGGTAGGGAAGGAAGGTGCCTTCCTCGGCGCCCTCACCGTTGGGTTCGGTGGTGAAGTCGACGTGCAGGTCGGGCAGCTCGTCGACCGACGGGACGGCCCACGGCTCGGAGCCGTTGGCGAGGTAGCCGTCGGACAGCAGGAACACCGGCGTGCGGTAGGTGAGCGCGATGCGGGCGGCCTCGACCGCGGCGCCGAAGCAGTCACCGGGTGACTGCGGCGCCACGATCGGCACCGGCGCCTCGCCGTTGCGGCCGAACATCGCCTGCAGCAGGTCGGACTGCTCGGTCTTGGTGGGCAGGCCGGTGGACGGCCCGCCGCGCTGGATGTCGCAGATGATCAGCGGCAGCTCGAGGGAGACGGCCAGGCCGATCGCCTCACCCTTCAGCGCGATGCCCGGCCCGGAGGACGTGGTGACGGCCAGCGCGCCGCCGAACGACGCCCCGAGCGACGCACCGATGCCGGCGATCTCGTCCTCGGCCTGGAACGTTCGGATGCCGAAGCGCTTGTGCTTGCTCAGCTCGTGCAGGATGTCCGACGCCGGCGTGATCGGGTAGGCACCGAGGAACAGCGGCAGCCCGGAGCGCCGCGCCGCCGCGATGAGCCCGTACGCCAGTGCCAGGTTGCCGGAGATGTTGCGGTAGGTGCCGGCGCTCTGCGGGGCCGGCTTGACCTCGTAGGACACCGCGAAGGCTTCGGTGGTCTCGCCGTAGTTCCAGCCGGCCTTGAATGCGGTGATGTTGGCCTCGGCGATGTCCGGCTTGTTGGCGAACTTCTGCCGGACGAAGTTGAGCGTGCCCTCGGTGGGGCGGGAGTACATCCAGGACAGCAACCCCAGCGCGAACATGTTCTTGCTGCGCCCGGCGTCCTTGCGGGACAGCTCGCTGCCCTCAAGCGCGTCGAGGGTGAGCTGGGTGAGGTCGACGGCGTGGACCGTGAACTCCTCCAGCGTGCCGTCCTCGAGCGGGTTGCTCGTCCAGCCGATCCGGGCCAGCGCCCGCTCGGTGAAGTCATGCGTGTCGACGATCAGCGTGCCGCCCTTCGGCAGGTCGCCGATGTTCGCCTTCAGCGCGGCCGGGTTCATCGCCACCAGCACGTCCGGGCGGTCACCGGGCGTCAGGATGTCGTGGTCGGCGAAGTGCAGCTGGAAGGACGAGACGCCGGCCAGCGTGCCCTGCGGGGCGCGGATCTCGGCCGGGAAGTTCGGGAACGTCGCGAGGTCGTTGCCGAACAGCGCGGTCTCTTGGGTGAAGCGATCGCCGGTGAGCTGCATGCCGTCGCCGGAGTCCCCGGCGATCCGGATGACGACCCGGTCGAGCTGCTGGACATTGGACATGCGGGTGGAAGCCTCCCGGCGTCGACTGAGGCGTGCGCTTACACCGCGGACGGTGAGATTCGCAACCCTCTCATCCTACGTATCTGCGGGCGGATGTGCCCGTGCGATCGCTCACTTACCGGCTGGTAATCGCACGCCCGGTGAACCCTGCGTGCACGGGTTCACGGCGGCGGCGCGGGCCGCTAGGGTTTGATCGCTCGGGTGATTGAGACGTCTACACGGGTATATGCGGCGGTTTGTCAGGCGTTACCGCACTTTTGATCTTCAAATCAGTGATTGCGCACTCGATCGAGGGTACGTAGGCGCAAAGCGTCCAGGGAACGGCGCGAAGGAGTGGTCATGAGGGACCTGGTCCTGCCGGCATTCGAGATGGACTGCCGCGAATGGCTCGTCGTCACCCCCGCCGAGGCCGGACTGCCGGACGAGGTCGCCGGCGCGCCACTGCTCGCGGTGCTCAGCACGGCCGTCCTGGACGACGACAGCTTCCGCGCCGCCACCGGCGTGCTGAGTGTCGGGCTCCTGGACGGTGATCTCCCGGCCCGGCCGATCGGCCACGGCAGCGTGGCCGCCGAACTCATCGAAGCCGGCGAGCCGCCGGAGTCGGTCCGCTACGTCCTGCCCACCCCCGAAGGGCAGCTGGCCCTGCTGGCCGAGTTCACCATGCCCGACGGCGCCGAGCCGGCCGTCGTGGATCGCGTCCAGGCATTGATGAAGTCCTTTCGCTGGGCCGCCTGACCTCTGGCTTTTCTATCGGCTAGATAGACAAGTGCGGCGGCGTCGGGCACACTGGGGTGATGCACCGGGCCGACAAGTTCGACGAGCGCTGTATGTGCGGCTGGTCAGCCGCCGTCCGTCCGCCGTCGAACCGCCCGGAGTTCCCATGTCTCGCACTGCCCGCACTTCGCGTCGCCCGCGCTTCCTCAACCCTGTCGAGCTGATCGACTTCACCCGGTTCTTCGCCGGCGAGGTGACGGCCGGCAGGTACCCGTACGTCGACTTCGACGCCGACACCCGCTGGCACCAGCGCATCTACCGCGACCAGCGCCTCGACGTATGGCTGATCGGCTGGCTGCCGTCGCAAGGCACCCAGCTGCACGACCACGGCGGCTCGGCGGGCTCGTTCACCGTGCTCTCCGGCGTCCTGTCCGAGGCTGTGTACGGCGCGGGCCGGCTGCACGAGCGGCAGCGGCCCGCCGGGGAAAGCGTCGGCTTCGGCCCCACGTACGTTCACGACGTCCGCAACCTCGGCGACGAGCCCGCCGTGAGCGTGCACGCCTACTCCCGGCCGCTCACCTCCATGACGTATTACGAGCTGGCGGGCGGCGAGCTGGCGGGCGGCGAGCT
>JAVHVL010000053.1:0-11157 GCA_032160565.1 Pseudonocardiales bacterium
CGGGTGCCGAGCCCGCCCCGGGGCGACGGGCGGCGCTGCTCGCTCCGGCCGCGGTGATCGTGGTCGCCGCGGTCGTGGTGGCCGTCGTGTTCCTGCTACGGGGAAACGGCAACTCCGGGGGCCAGGCGAGGTCGGGCAGCTCGCCGTCCGCGGGGCTGAGCCAGGCACCCACTTACCCCTCGTCGGACTCCGCGACCGTCACCGCCACGTCTTCCGTCGCTGGTACCTCCTCCGTCGCCGAGGTCGCGGCGCGCGACATCGTGCTGGAATACCTGGACGATGTGAATGCCCGCAACGAAGCGGCCGCGGGGCAGCTCATCTGCGCCGAGAAGTACGCCACCTGGAAGAAGAACGCCGAGACC
Source organism: Pseudonocardiales bacterium (assembly GCA_032160565.1). Lineage (GTDB taxonomy): Bacteria > Actinomycetota > Actinomycetes > Mycobacteriales > Jatrophihabitantaceae > RYN-117. The sequence continues at coordinate 363 of JAVHVL010000053.1, forward strand.
ACCAACGGCGACCTGTCCTACACGGTGGTCGACTCCACCTACCGGGGCGCGCATGTCGCCGCCGGCGGCGGGCTGGTGGTGACGTACGCGCTGAAGTTCGACGACGGCACGTCCAACAACGTGGCGTTCACCGTCATCAAGCAGCAGAGCCTGAAGATCTGCGGCATCGCGCCGGCGTGACCCGCCGCGCCGCCGCCGGGCCGCCGCGGCCGGCGTCCGTACCCTGGAGCGCATGACGAGTACAGCGGTTCACGAGGCGGCGCGCCCCACCGCTCTCGCCGCGCCGCTGATCCTGTCCGGCCCGGTGATCGCCGACCCGCCGGTCGTCCTCGCCCCGATGGCCGGCATCACGAACACCGCGTTCCGCCGGCTGTGCCGGGAGGCGATGCGCGCGACCCTCGGCCCCGATCGCGCCGGCGGGTTGTTCGTCAGCGAGATGATCACCACGCGGGCGCTCGTCGAGCGCAACCCCAAGACGCTCCGGCTGATCCGTTTCGAACCGGACGAGCAGCCGCGCAGCATCCAGCTCTACGGCGTCGACCCAGGTGTGGTCGGGGCTGCGGTGCGGATGCTCGTCGAGGAGGAGCTCGCCGACCACGTCGACCTCAACTTCGGCTGCCCGGTCCCGAAGGTGACACGAAAGGGCGGCGGCTCGGCGCTGCCGTGGCACCTCGACCTGTTCGAGGACATCGTCCGCGCGGCCGTCCGCAACGCCTGCGGCGCCGTGCCGGTGACCGTCAAGATGCGCGTCGGCATCGATCACGCGCACCACACCTATCGGGAGGCCGGGCTGCGCGCGCAGGACGCCGGGGTGGCGCAGGTGGCGCTGCACGGGCGCACCGCGGCGGACTTCTACGGCGGGGTGGCGGACTGGGAGCCGATCGCCGAGCTCGCCGGGCTGCTGGACATCCCGGTGCTGGGCAACGGCGACATCTGGGAGGCCGACGACGCGCTTCGGATGGTGCGCGAGACCGGCTGCGCAGGCGTTGTCGTCGGCCGGGGCTGCCTCGGCCGCCCGTGGCTGTTCGCCGACCTCGCCGCCGCCTTCGACGGGCGCCCCGAGCGGGCCATGCCCGGCCTCGCCGAGGTCGCGCGCGTCATGCGCCGGCACGCGGAGCTGCTCGCGGAGTGGATCGGTGAGGAGCGCGGCGTCACGGACTTCCGCAAGCACGTCGCCTGGTACCTCAAGGGGTTCACCGTCGGGAGCGAGCTGCGCGTGGCGATGGCCAGCGCGTCGAGCCTGGCCGAGCTGGACGACCTGCTCGCGCAGCTCGACGTCGACCAGCCGTTCCCGGCTGCCGTGCTCGGGCGCCCCCGCGGGCGTACCACGGGAGCGCGGGCTGTCGCGCTGCCCGACGGCTGGCTGGCCGACCGGAGGTCGCGTGCCGTTCCGGCCGGCGCGGAGCTGGCTGACGGCGGCGGCTGACGGCAGCTGACCCGTACCGCGCGTGCCAGGCCGGCATCCCGCCCAGATGGGGCGTAACCGCCCCTGAGCGCCTTCGTTGACTGGGTAAACCCCGTCGAAGGAGCTCCCGCGTGCACCGCCCCCTCGCCTTTGCCGCCACCCTTCTCGTCACCGCCGTGGTAGCGCCGGCTCTGGACAGCGGCTCGGTCGCGGCGTCGGCCGGCGTCCGCGAAGACATGTACGTCGGCAACAACTGGGACGGCACCGCCGACATCGTCGACGCGCGCACCAACCGGGTCATCAACCGGATCAACACCATCCCGGACAAGGACCAGCGCCTGCTCGAGATCACGACGAACCCGGACAAGCTGGCCTATTTCCTCGCTATCCGCGAAGCCATCGGGCAAGGGCACGACCAGTACACCGACGACATGTTCAGCACCCCGGACGGCCGCCTCGTCGCGGTGTCACGCCCGAGCTTCGCCGACGTGGTCGGCATCGACCTCGCGACGAACAAGATCGTGTGGCGCACGCCGATGGACGGCTACCGCGCCGACCACATGGCGGAGTCCCCGGACGGCACCCGGCTGCTGGTCTCCGACTCGACCGCGAACGTCGTCCACGAACTCGACCTGCTCACCGGCAAGCGGCTTCGGGACTTCGCCTCCGGCGACACCCCGCACGAGAGCAACTACTCGCCGGACGGCTCGCTGATCTACCACGCGAGCATCGGCCGCATCTACACGCCGACCGACCCGTCCGTCTTCTGCCCGCTGACCGACCCGACGAAGGGCGTGCAGATCTTCCAGATCGTCGACAACCGGACGTTCACGATCCTGCACCGCTGGGACATCGGCCAGAAGCTGGCCGAGGCCGGCTACCCGTGCATGAGCTCAGCGGTCCGGCCGATGGCGATCGCGCCCGACCAGCGCTATGCCTACCTGCAGATCTCGTTCCTGCACGGCTTCGTCGAGTTCGACATGCAGCAGGAGCGGATCACCCGAGTCGCCACCCTGCCCAACCTGGTGCCCGACCTGCCCAAATCGCAGTACGTGCTGAACTCCGCCCATCACGGCCTGGCGATGAGCCAGGACGGCACCACACTGTGCGCCGCCGGGACGATGGACGGCTACGCGGCCATGGTCTCGCGAGCGAGCTTCGCCTACACCACCATCCCGCTGGGGGACACGCCGTACTGGGCGACGAACGGCCCGGGCGGTCGCCAGTGCTGGATCTCCGTCGCCGGCGACGACAAGGTGGCCGTCCTGGACTACAGGACAGCCGCGCTGATCACCTACGTCGCGGTGGGCGATCATCCCCAGCGCATCCGGCTCGGCGAGCTGAGCACCGCGCTGCTGCCGTAGCGAGGCGCTCGTCACTGCCACCGGCTTGTGGGCTCACTAGGGTGACCGGTAATACGACAGCGCCACGGAACGGAGCGCCCACATGCCCAAGTACGTCTACGACTTCGCCGAAGGACACAAGGACCTCAAGGACCTGCTGGGTGGCAAGGGCGCGAACCTCGCGGAGATGACGAACATCGGGCTCCCCGTCCCGCCCGGCTTCACGATCACGACCGAGGCCTGCCAGGCGTACCTCCGCAGCGGCGCGGAGCCGGAGGAGCTGGCGGCGGAGGTCTCCGAACACCTGGAGTCCCTGGAGCGGGCGATGGGCAAGAGGCTCGGCCAGTCCGACGACCCGCTGCTCGTATCCGTCCGGTCCGGCGCGAAGTTCTCCATGCCGGGGATGATGGAGACGGTCCTCAACATCGGCCTGAACGACCAGTCGGTGCGCGGCCTCGCGGCGCAGGCCGGCAATGAGCGGTTCGCGTTCGACTCCTACCGCCGCCTGATCCAGATGTTCGGCAAGACGGTGCTCGGTATCGACGGCGAGCACTTCGAGGACGCGCTCGACGCCGCCAAGCACGCGAAGGGAACGACGAACGACCTCGACCTCGACGCGGAGGACCTGCGGCGGCTGGTGGAGACGTTCAAGGAGGTCGTCGTCAAGCACGCGGGGCGGCCGTTCCCGCAGGATCCCCGCGAGCAGATGGACCTCGCGGTTCGGGCGGTGTTCGACTCCTGGAACACCGAGCGGGCGGTCATCTACCGCAGGCAGGAGCGCATCCCCGCACACCTCGGCACGGCCGTGAACATCGTCGCGATGGTGTTCGGCAACCTGGACATGGACTCCGGCACCGGCGTGGCCTTCACCCGCGACCCGGCCAGCGGCGCCCAGGGCGTCTACGGCGACTACCTACAGAACGCGCAGGGGGAGGACGTCGTCGCCGGAATCCGCAACACGGTGCCGCTCGCCGACCTGGAGAAGCTGGACAAGAAGTCCTACGACCAGCTGCTGCAGATCATGCAGACCCTCGAGGAGCACTACCGCGACCTGTGCGACATCGAGTTCACGATCGAGCGCGGCAAGCTGTGGATGCTGCAGACCCGGGTGGGCAAGCGCACCGCCGCGGCGGCGTTCCGGATCGCCACCCAGCTGGTCGACCAGGGGCTCATCGACATGGACGAGGCGGTCTCTCGCGTCACCGGCGCGCAGCTCGCGCAGCTGATGTTCCCCCGCTTCGCCGACGACGCGGCCGGCAAGAAGAAGATCGCGCAGGGCATGAACGCCTCGCCCGGCGCCGCCGTCGGCAAGGTGGTCTTCGACTCCTACACCGCGGTGAAGTGGTCGCGCTCGGGGGAGTCGGTGATCCTGGTCCGGCGGGAGACCAACCCCGACGACCTCAACGGCATGATCGCCGCGGCCGGCATCCTGACCTCGCGCGGCGGCAAGACCTCGCACGCAGCGGTCGTCGCGCGTGGCATGGGCAAGACGTGCGTGTGCGGCGTCGAGTCGCTGGACGTCGACACCAAGCAGCGGATCATGCGCGCCCCGCACGGCGTGGAGGTGCACGAGGGCGACGTCATCTCCATCGACGGCACGAGCGGCGCGGTCTACCTCGGTGAGGTGCCGGTCGTCAGCTCGCCGATCGTGCAGTACTTCGAAGGTGAGCTCGATCCGGAAGCCGACGACGCCGACGACCTCGTGAAGGCGGTACACCGAGTGATGCGGCACGCCGACGGTGCGCGGCGGATGTCGGTGCGCGCGAACGCCGACACCGCCGAGGACGCGGCGCGGGCGCGGCGCTTCGGCGCGCAGGGGATCGGGTTGTGCCGCACCGAGCACATGTTCCTGGGCGAGCGCCGGGAGCTGGTGGAGAAGCTGATCCTGGCGGACACCGACGAGGAGCAGGAGCGGGAGCTGGCCGAGCTGCTACCGCTGCAGCGGGAGGACTTCGTCGGCATCCTCGAGGCGATGGACGGCCTGCCGGTGACGATCCGGCTGCTCGACCCGCCGCTGCACGAGTTCCTGCCCGACATCACCGAACTGTCCGTGCGGGTGGCGGTGGCCGAGGCCCGCGGCGAGAAGCGTGAGGGTGACCTGCGCATGCTGCAGGCGGTGCACCGGTTGCACGAGCAGAACCCGATGCTGGGGCTGCGCGGCGTCCGGCTCGGCGTGGTCATCCCGGGGCTGTTCGAGATGCAGTCCCGCGCGATCCTGGAGGCGGCCGCCGAGCGGATCAAGGCCGGCGGCGTGCCGCGCGTGGAGATCATGGTGCCGCTGGTGGCCAACGTGCAGGAGTTCGAGACGGTCAAGCAGGACATCATCCAGGTCGCCCGGGAGGTCCGCGCGGAGACCGGTGTGTATCTCGAGTTCCTGGTCGGCACCATGATCGAGCTGCCCCGAGCCGCGCTGACCGCCGACCAGATCGCCGAGGCAGCGGAGTTCTTCTCCTTCGGCACCAACGACCTCACCCAGACCACTTGGGGCTTCTCCCGCGACGACGTGGAGGCGGCGTTCTTCTCCGCGTACCTGGAGAAGGGGATCTTCGGCGTCAGCCCGTTCGAGTCCCTGGACCGCGAAGGGGTCGGCGAGCTGATGCGCATCGCGGTGCAGAAGGGGCGTGCCCAGCGCGCCGGCCTCAAACTCGGCATCTGCGGCGAGCACGGCGGCGACCCCGACTCCGTGCACTTCTGCGAGGAGCTCGGGCTGGACTACGTGTCCTGCTCACCGTTCCGCGTGCCGGTCGCCCGCCTGGAGTCCGGCCGTTCGGTCGCCAACGATGACTGAGGCCGATCGCGCCGCCGTCGCGGAGCGCAGCGCGGCCTGGCAACGGGCCCTCGAGGCGCGCGACGTCGCCGGCATCGACGACTTCCTGGATCCCGACTACGCCCTCGTCCTCGTTCACCCCGCGAGGGTGACTGTGCCGCGCGCGGAATGGCTGCGCATGCTGCCGGACTACGTCGTCCACAGCTGGACGGTGTCGGAGTGCGTCGTCGATGTCGCCGGTGACCTTGCGATGGTGCTGCAGGCCGGCGAGCAGCACGCCACGGTGCTCGGCGGCGACCGCAGCGGTCGCTTCGTCGTGAGCGACTGCTGGCGGCGCGCGCCGGACGGGGCGTGGCGAGTGTGGCGCCGGCACTCGACGCCGCTGTCGGCCAGCGAGCTGCCGAGAGCCTTCGACCCCGCCTGACCCTCACCGAGTGACGTATCTCCAAGATCAGAGACGGCTCCCGGACCGTCACTCGACCCGCCGATACGTCACTCGTCGGATTGCCGGAGCGGGTACCGTCGAGCCGTGTTCCGTCGCCGCCCCCGTCAGGACGAGAGGCGCGATTCGCTGGCTTCGCGGCAGCGCGATCCGGACGGCGGCACGCTCACCCTGCCCACCGTCGCGCTGGTCGAGCAGATCCTCGACGAGTTCGGGCTGAAGCACTCGATCGACGACGACGGCGACCTCACCGTGCGCTGGGAGAAGTGCAGCGTGTTCTTCTTCTTCTACGGCGACCGGCGCGAGGTGCTGCAGGCACGTCTTTACCTCAACCGCCGCTTCTCGGTCGACAACCGCGGCACGATCGCGCTGCTGCTCGACGAGTGGAACCGCACGAAGCTCTTCCCCAAGGCGTACACGGTGCTGCCCGACGACGGCATGGTGGGCATCTGCGCCGAGCAGTGCTACGACTTCGAGGCGGGTGTGACGCGTGCCCAACTGAAGTACGCGATCGGCATGTGGGTCGACACGTTGCTGCGCTTCACCGACTGGGTCGACGAGCAGGTCTGACTTGGCGCCGTACGACGCTGCCGCCCGGGAACGCCGGGTGGAGGAGCCACCCAAACGCGCCGGCGCCGCCCTGAACGCGGCCACCCGCACCGAATTCCAGCGTGACCGGGCCCGGGTGCTGCACTCCTACGCGTTCCGCCGGCTCGCCGACAAGACCCAGGTCGTCGTCCCGGGCGAGGACGACTTCCCGCGCACCCGCCTCACGCATTCCCTCGAAGTCGCGCAGATCGGCCGCGAGATCGGGGCGGCGCTCGGCTGCGACGCCGACGTCGTCGACGCGGCCGGGCTGGCGCACGACATCGGGCATCCGCCGTTCGGCCACAATGGCGAGGACGCGCTGGACACGGTCGCCGCGCCGTGCGGCGGCTTCGAGGGCAACGCCCAGACCCTGCGCGTCCTGACCCGGCTCGAGGCGAAGGTCGTCCACCCGTCCGGCGATCCGGCCGGGCTGAACCTCACCCGCGCGGTACTGGACGCCACGTGCAAGTACCCGTGGCCGCGGCGGGCGGGCGCGCGCAAGTACGGCGTGTACGAAGCGGACCTGGCGGCGTTCGACTGGCTGCGCACCGACGCGCCGGACGGGCGGCGCTGCCTCGAGGCGCAGGTCATGGACTGGGCCGACGACGTCGCGTACTCCGTGCACGATGTCGAGGACGGCGTGCACGCCGGGCTGGTCCGGCTGGCCTCGGTCGATGCGGCTGCCCGCGAGCAGCTGTGCCAGGTCGCGGCCGAGCAGTACTCCAGCCACGCGCCCGAGGAGCTGGCGCCGGTGCTGGACGAGTTGCTGGACCTGCCGACGCTGCGGGATCTGGCCGGCTACGACGGCTCGTACCTCGCGCAGGCGGCGGCGAAGCGGGCCACGAGCGAGCTCACCGGGCGCTTCGCCGGCGCGGCCGTCCAGGCGACGCGCGCGAAATTCGGTGACGAGCCGCTCAGCCGATACGACGCCGACCTCGTCGTCCCGGGCGCGATCGCGGCCGAGTGCGCGCTGCTGAAGGCCATTGCGGCTCAGTACGTGATGCGCCGCCCGGGTTCGGCGCAGCGGCAGGCCGCGGAGCGGGGCATGCTGACGTCGCTGGTCGAGGCGATCGCCGACGGCGCGCCCGACACATTGGATCGTGCGCTCGCCCCGGCCTGGGAGCTGGCCGAACCCCACGCGGAGCGGCTGCGGGTCGCCGTCGATCAGGTCGCCCAGCTGACCGACTCCTCGGCGGCCGCGTGGCACGCCCGCCTGGTCCGTCCGCGCTGAGTGCCCGCTGCGCTGAGCGCCGGCTGCGCTGGGCGCCGGCTGCGCTGGGCGCCGGCTGGCCCGGGTTTCCCCGCCGGTGACCGCCTGCGCAGCGCTGAACCGGACGGCAGCGGGGAAAGGTGATCCGGCCAGGTCGGGCCCGACGCTGGTTCCACCCGCCGCCTAGACTGACCGCCGTGGCGGGGCGAATCAGGGACGAGGACATCGCCCTCGTCCGCGAGAAGACGCCCATCGAGGATGTCATCGGCGAGCACGTCCAGCTCCGCAACGCCGGCGGGGGGAATCTCAAGGGCATCTGCCCGTTCCACGACGAGAAGTCCCCGTCTCTGTCGGTGTCGCCGACCCGCGGGCTGTACCACTGCTTCGGCTGCGGCGCCGGCGGTGACGTCATCCGCTTCGTCCAGAACATCGAGCACCTCGACTTCAGCGAGGCCGTCGAGCGGCTCGCGGCGCGGGCGAACGTGCAGCTGCGTTACCTCGAGGGTGGCCCCCCGACGAGCCGCAACCACGGGCAGCGGGCCCGGCTCATCGATGCGCACGCCGCGGCCGCCGCGTTCTACGCCGAGCAGCTTCGTACGCCCGAGGCGCGTCCGGCGCGGGAATTCCTGGCGGCCCGCGGCTTCGACGAGGAGGTCGCCGTCCAGTTCGGCTGCGGCTACGCACCGTCGGGCTGGGACGCGCTCACCAAACACCTGCAGGCCAAGGGCTTCACCACTGCCGAGCTCACCCTCGGCGGGCTGTCGCGCGAGTCCGGGCGGGGTTCGCTGATCGACCGGTTCCACCGCCGGCTGCTCTGGCCAATCCGGGAGATATCCGGTGAGGTCGTCGGGTTCGGTGCCCGGCGGCTGTTCGACGACGACAAGGTGGAGGCGAAGTACCTCAACACGCCAGAGACGCCGATCTACAAGAAGAGCCACCTGCTCTACGGCGTGGACGCCGCGAAGAAGGACATCGCCCGGCAGCACCGCGCCGTGATCGTCGAGGGGTACACGGATGTCATGGCCTGCCACCTGGCCGGCGTCACGACCGCGGTGGCCACCTGCGGCACCGCCTTCGGCGCGGACCACGTGTCCGTCGTCCGGCGGCTGCTGATGGACTCGGACGCGTTCACCGGCGAGGTGATCTTCACCTTCGACGGCGACGCTGCGGGGATGAAGGCCGCCGAGCGGGCGTTCGGCGACGACCAGAAGTTCATGTCCCAGACCTTCGTCGCCATCGAGCCCACCGGGCTGGACCCCTGCGACCTGCGGATGAAGTCCGGCGACACCGCGGTACGCGACCTGGTCGCCCGCCGCATTCCGCTGGTCGAGTTCGTCCTGCGCGCCACCGTCGCCCGCTTCGATCTCGACACCGCCGAGGGGCGCACCAACGCGCTGGATCGCGGCGTCCCGCTGGTGGCGCAGATCAAGGACCACTCGCTGCGCGACGAGTACGCCCGGAGGCTGGCGGGGCTGGTTGGCGTCGACGATCCGCTGCGGGTGGTCAGCCGGGTGCGCGGCATGGTCCGCTCCGGAGCGCGGCGACCCGAGGTGGTGACCCCGAACCGGGGCGCCGACGCGGCCGCCGCCAAGGTGGACGAGGCGGTCGCCTCCGTCGAGCGCGAGGTGCTCAAGGTGGCGCTGCAACTGCCGGCCATCGCGGGGCCGCAGTTCGACGCGCTGCCTGACGACGCGTTTCTCCTGCCCGCACACCGCACGCTGCGCGGTGCGATCGCCGCGGCCGGCGGCACGTCCGCGGCCGTCAGCGGGCCGGGGTGGACGTCGGCGGTGGAGGCGCACCTGCCGGACGAGGCGCTGCGTACCGGCGTGCACGCGCTGACCGTCGAGCCGCTGCACGCGGGCAGCGACACGCAGGACCGCTACGCCGACGCGGTGCTCGCCCGGCTTCAGGAGATCGTGGCCGGGCGGAAGGTCGCGGCGCTGAAGGGGCGGCTGCAGCGCATCAACCCGATCGAACAGGCCGAGGAGCACGCGCGGCTGTTCGGCGAGCTCATCTCGTTGGAGAGCTATCGCCGCACCCTGCGCGAGCGGGCGATAGGCGGCCAGTGATGGCGCTGTTCACCCGGCGCGACTCGCCGCCGCCCGAGCTGCTCGCCGCGCTGCCCAAGGGGGAGCGGGTGCTGTCCTGGGGCGACGTCGAGTCCGGCGGAGCCGTCCTGGCTACACCCGCCGGGCTGTGGTGGCCGAACGGCGACGGGCAACGGCTCATCGGGTGGCAGTACGTCGACAAGGCCGTCTGGCGCGACGGCGTGCTCACCGTCATCGAGGCCGAGGTGTCCGACGACCTGCTGCTCGTCGAGCGCCCGCCGGTGGCTGCGGAGCTGTCGCAGCCCAGGGACCTGCCGCCGACGGTGCGCAAGCGCGTCGAGGCGAACGTCGTCAGGTCAGAGCTGCATCCGGTGACCGGGGGAGTGGCGCGGTTGGTCGCGCGGCGGGTGCCCGGTCGGGACGGGATGGTGTGGTGGGCGCGGCTGGAGGCCGGGGCGCGCGATTCCGAGGAGGTCCGGGCCGACGTCCGGGCGCGCCTTGCCGCCCTGCGCGCCACCTGGTCGGACGGGCTGGGCTGACCGGCGCTTGGGCTGACCGGCGCTTGGGCTGACAGGAGCTGGGCTGACCGGCTCAGCGACGGTGGCCGTTGACCGTCTGCGGCGCGCCCGCGCCGGCGTGCAGCTTGGCGACGACGGACGCGCGCGCCCGACGGGCGACGGTGTCCACTTGCGCCTGCAGCACACCTGCCGTGGTCTGCACGGTCTGACTGCCGGCGACACGCCGGGCGAGCGCGACGATCGTCTCGTAGCGCTCGCGGCCGGCGCGGCTGCCGAGGACGTAGCCGATGGCGCCGCCGACCAGCAACGAGAGTTTCATCGTCGATCTCCTGTTCGGGGGGATCCGTCCACCCTAACCCCGGCGCGGGGCCCCCTGCCGGTGAGATATCCTGGCTGGGCTGCGTGACCGGATCGGGCACGCGAAACGGCGATCCCCCGTAGCTCAATTGGCAGAGCATTCGACTGTTAATCGAA
>JAVHVL010000084.1:0-3411 GCA_032160565.1 Pseudonocardiales bacterium
CGGGTGCCAGGTCGGTACGTATCTCGACCTGGTCGATCTCGTCCAGCTCACAGTCGACGGATACGTCAAGTTGCACAATCGGGTATACCCATTGGATGGATACGACGAGGCAATCGCTGACATGAGGGCCGGGCGTCTTCTGGGCCGCGCCGTTCTCGTCCCATAAACCGAAACGGGCTAGATTTCGATGCTGTTTCATGAAGCGTTTGGCCGTACTCTCGCCCACGTGACCGACACCGTCTTCGGTGTGCTTGGCGACGGAAATCTGTTCTGGATGGACAGCTACCGCCAATACGGCGGTGGCCGATTCCTGTCGATGGCCAACGAGGGCGGGGCCGTTCTCGCCGCGAACGGGTATGCCAACGCGACCGGCCGGCTGGGCGTGGCCACTGTGACTCACGGGCCGGGGCTGACCAACACCGTGACGGCCCTCGTCGAATCGGTCCGGTCGCGCACCGCGACGCTGCTGATCGCCGGCGACACGGCGCCTTCCAGTCGCGACCACATACAGGGCATCAACCAGCAGCAGGTCGTCTCGTCGACCGGCGCGATCTTCGAGCAGGTGTACTCGGTCCGGACGTTCATCGACGACCTCGGTCGCGCCGCCCGTACTGCAGTGCGGCAGCAGTGGCCCGTCGTGCTCAACGTTCCGGCGGACTTCCAGTGGGCCGAGGTCGACTTGACGTTGGTGGCGCCGAACCTCTCGGTCGCGCGACAGGCGATCGGGGCCGATCCTGAGGTGCTCGACCGGGCCGTCGGCCTCATCGCTGCGTCGCGCCGGCCGATCTTGCTGGTCGGGCGGGGCGCCGGCCGACCCGCTACCCGGACGGCTTTGCTGAAGTTCGCTGACCGGTTGGGCGCGCCGGTCGCGACGACGCTGCGGGCCAAAGACCTGTTCCGTGGCGAGCCGTTCGACCTAGGCGTGATGGGCACCGTGTCGCATGAGGTCGCGCTCGATACCATTCAGCGCAGCGACTGCATCATCGCTGTTGGTGCATCCCTGAACCAGTGGACGACCGTCGACGGCGGACTGTTGAACAACCGCGCGGTGGTGCAGATCGACACCGACCCGAACGCATTCGCCTATGGCTACAAGATCGACGTGGCGGTCGTCGGCGACTCGACGACCGTCCTCGAGCAGATCACCACCATGCTCGACGAGGGCGATATCGAACCGCGCACCTTTGCGTCGCCCGAGCTAGCGGCGGCCCTCGCAGCCCTGCCGCCCGGCCCAGAGCTGGAAAGCACGCCGGGCACGGTGAACATGCACGCGGCCGTGGCCCGCCTCGACGCCGCGCTGCCCCCCGACCGCACCGTGGTCCTTGACGCAGGCCGGTTCCTCTCCGTCGCCTTCACCGGGATGCGGGTCCCTGAACCGCGCGCGTTCATCACGACGATGAACTTTGCCTCGATTGGCCTGGGAACCGCCACCGCCGTCGGAGCCGGAATCGGCGCCCCCGACTGTCCGACTGTGCTGATCTGCGGTGACGGTGGCTTCATGATGGACGGCGTGGCCGAGTTCAACTCGGCCGTACGTCATGGTGTCGACCTGATCGTCGTGTTGCTGAACGACGGGGCCTACGGCGCCGAGCACATTCAATTCACGAGCCGCGATATGGACCCGGTGATGTCCACGTTCCAGTGGCCGGACTTCGCGCCGGTCGCCGACGCCCTTGGCGGCACCGGCTATACGGTACGCAATGCCGCTGACCTTGAGCATGCGTTGGCAGCCCTGCCGTCACGGACCGGGCCGGTCTTGCTCGACATCAAGATCGACCCGTACAAGGCGTCGCCACCAGCCGGGCACTGACCCGCGGCGAGCTCTTGCGTGGGCATTGCCGGGCCTTGCGGGCCTATCGGAGGATTACGACGGAGCTGGTGAGGGCCGGGCTAGCCGGTGAACACCAAGCACATCCAGCGAATCATAAAGGCCGAAGGGCTCCGAGCGCCTCAGCCGCGGCCGCGGCCGTCCTACGACGAGCCGAGCTCGCCGCGGACGGTCTCGATAGCGCGCCCGAGCGCTTCAATGTGCGCGTCGACATCGGGCAATCCAGCGTCGGATGTGCTGAGTGAGAGGTGGGTGGCGCCGCTTGCTTTCCACTCTGCCGCACGCTTTGCGATTCGTTCCTGGTCGGGTCGGCCCGCGCTGAGGCCGCCGTGAATTCCCAAGTCAGCCGGGTCGCGGCCAGCCTTCGTTGCCGCGTCGAAGAGCGTTTCGAGCGCTTGCTCGAGTTCGGGACCCGGGCGCAGTTGGGCCAGCCACCCGTCGGCCATTCGACCGGCCCGCTCGAGTGCTGGACCGGTGTACCCGCTGCCCATCCACACTGGGATCGGGCGTTGTATCGGCAGCGGCGCAATAGCGGCGCCGACGACCGATTCGTAGTCGCCCTCGAAGGTGACGACTTCGTGCGTCCAGAGCTCCCGTAGTAGACGTATCTGTTCCTCTATGCGGCGGCCGCGGTTGGTGAAGGACTTGCCGAGACCGTCGTATTCCACATTGTTCCAGCCGATGCCGACACCGAGACGCAGCTTTCCGCCGCTGAGGATGTCGACCTGTGCCGCTTGCTTGGCGACCAATGCGGTCTGGCGCTGCGGGAGGATTAGCACGCCGGTGAACATCTCGAGCTCGGTGAGGGCCGCGACGAACCCGAACAGTACGAACGGCTCGTGGAAGGTGGTCTGGTAGTCGTAGATGTTCTCCCAGCCCGAGGTGCCCGGAAGCGGCTGCAATGCCGGCCCCTCGGGATGTGCAGGGGGATAGGCGCCCAGGACGTGATCCAACGCCAGGATGTGGTCGAAGCCGAGGTCGCCCACAGCCTCGACGAACGCACGAACCTGCCCTCTGTCCGACGAAATCTCGGTCATCGGAAAGGCAGCGCCGATCCGGATTTCGGGCGTTTTCGTCACGCGGCTCATCCCTAGCCTGGTCGGGTCGGATCCTTACGGTCGGATCCGCAGACACACTGGTCGAACGGCCGATGCGGCCCAATTTAACATGGAGGAGATCAGCGGACGCGATAGTTGAATGGTCGTTCCTGCGGCCGGCTCCGGAGGGCGACCCACGGCAAGTCGCGCAGATCGAGGGAACCGTACATTGCAGGCGCGTATCCGTCTGCGTCCGGAGGCGTCCAATGGAGGGGATGGAGTGCGCCGCCAGAGACTCGAACGCACCGATTCCCCCCGCCGCAACGTCGAATCAGCGCCGAGGCGAACCCCGCGCCACGAGCACTCACTTCCGTTGCCGGCTATTTGCCATCTGGGAAGGGGTAGCTCCGCCGCTACGAACACGGGCACGGTTGGAGTTGGTGAGTCAATCGGTCTCTTATCGGCCGAGGACCGCGTCGAGGCTCTGCGCCGGGTCAGCTCGCCCAGGACGAGGCGATTGAGCACGGGTAGGATGGCGAGCGGGTC
>JAVHVL010000088.1:0-5901 GCA_032160565.1 Pseudonocardiales bacterium
ACCGCGAACACCCCAACCTCGGCTGGACCTGCACCATGCTCGACGGCATCCCGCACTGGACCCCCCCGAGATGGATCGACCCCGAACAGACACCCCGCCGAAACCGCATGCACCACCCCACCCTCGAACTCGTCGGTTGTGGTCTGCCCCGGCTTGATCAACAAGGCGGATCTGTTTGAAAATGCCACGAATCCGCTCTGGATGCGGGATCGGAGGCCGAGCGGGTACTCGCCGATATCACCACAGCGCACGGACGGGTCGTGCAGTCCGATCTTCCCGTTCAACGGCAACGGAAGCAGCCGCTAGGCCAGCGGCGCCGACCAGCCGCTGAACGAGAAGGCGAACCTACCCAGCAAGGAGCTCAGTTCGTCCGGATCGGCCTGATCTCGAGGACACCCTGCGTGGCGAACGGATGCGCGGCGGCGACCTCGATCGCCTCGGCCATGTCGCGGCACTCGAGCAGGTCGAACCCGCCGAGTACTTCCTTCGTCTCCAGGAACGGGCCGTCCGTCACCAGCACCCTGCCGCGCCGGACCCGCACCACCGACGCCTCGCGCTCCGGAGCGAGCCTCTCGCCGGCCAGCCGAACGCCTCGTCCGTCCATGGTCGAAACCCACTCCTCGACATCACCACCGGGCGTCGGCTCCACCGGCACGGTGTCGCGGCACACGAACATCAGGAATTGCATGGTCTGGCTCCTTCTCTCGGTCGGTCCCTAATTCTCCCGACGAACAAGATCCGCCTGAATCGACAGTCGGCAAGCAAGTACGGTGAGTCACCCGTCACCGGAGGCTTCGCGAATGTCTGTGCATGATCAAGCCGATCACGCCGAACACACCCATGGCGATCTCGGGCACGGACACAGCCATCGGTACGGCGGGCGGTGGTCAACCTTTCGGCACCGGGCGTCGGAGTTCTTCGGCGGGCACTCGCACGACGCCGGCGACCAGATCGACGATGTGCTGGAAGCAGATGCATCCGGCCGGCGTGCCCTGATCGTCAGCCTCGGTGGGCTCGGCGTGACCGCCGCGATTCAGGCCGTCGTGGTCGCCATCTCCGGTTCCGTCGCGCTGCTCGGCGACACGCTGCACAACGTTGCGGACGCGCTGACCGCCGTTCCCCTGCTGGTCGCCTTCACCCTCGCCAAGCGGCCCCCCACCAAGCGCTACACATACGGCTACGGGCGAGCGGAAGACCTCGGCGGCGTGTTCGTCGTCCTGATGATCGCGGTGTCGAGCGCGCTCGCGGCCTACGAAGCCATCGACCGGCTGATCCATCCTCGGTCGATCAGTCATCTGTGGGCTGTCGCCGCGGCCGGGTTGGTCGGGTTCGTCGGCAACGAACTCGTGGCTGAGTACCGCATCCGGGTCGGCCGGCAGATCGGGAGCGCCGCGCTGGTCGCGGATGGTCTGCACGCTCGCACCGACGGGTTCACGAGTCTGGCCGTGCTGCTCGGGGCGGGCGGTGTCGGGCTGGGCTGGCACGCGGCTGACCCGATCGTCGGGCTCGTCATCACCGTCGCGATCCTCGGCGTGCTCCGTTCGGCTGTTCGGCAGGTCGGGGCTCGATTGATGGATGCCGTTGATCCGGCGCTGGTAGATCAAGCCACCGCCGCGGTCGCACGCGTGACCGGCATCCACCAGGTGCGCGAGCTACGGATTCGATGGATCGGCCACACGCTGCGGGCGGAGGTAGATGCCACCGTGGACGCTGCCCTCTCACTGGCTCAAGCGCACGATCTCGCGCATCACGCCGAGGCGCACCTGCTGCACGACATTCCGCGGCTGACCGCGGCGACGGTGCACATCAGTCCAGCGGCCGCGCACTGAGCGACCGTGCCGGCTTGCGCGCCAGCAGGTAGGCGCGCGGCCCCTTCTCGGCGGGGTCGGCCTCGTCGGCGTGTCGCGCAGGAGGCGGGCGAAGACCACGAGCCCGGCAGCGCGAAGCAGGTCGGTGACGTCGTCGGGCGAGCGACGGTAGATGTCGAGGGACACGGCGTGGCCGAACCCCCGCTCCAGATGCACCCGCTCGTCACCGACCTGGAAGGCGAGCAGCGCATGACCACCCGGCGCGAGTACGCGGTGGAACTCGGCGAACGCCACCGGCAACGACTCCGGCGGCAAGTGGATGGTGGAGTACAGCGCGACGATGCCGCCGGCAGCGCCGTCCGGCAGCGGGCACCGTAGCCGCCGCTACGGACGCAAGAGCCGGCTACACCCCTACCGTCGCCGCGAAGACGCGGCCACTGCCCCGCACGGTGAAAGCGGCGTCCCTGGCGCGGACGAAGGCGGCGCGACCGGCAGCGAGGTCGACCACCGCACCGAGCGCCTCGACGCGCACGTTTCCCGAAGTGCACAGCACGACGTACGGCCCCGTGCCGCCGACGCTGCACGAGCCGTGACTGTCGAGGTCGAGCAGGGACAGCGCGAAATCGGCGACGGACGTCCCGAAGGACCGGCCGCAGCCAGTCGGCTCGGCGGCACGGCGCGGCTCGGTGAGCGGGGTGAAGTCGGTGATCTTCAGCAGTTCGCCGACGTCGATGTGCTTGGGGGTGAGGCCGCAGCGCAGCACGTTGTCGCTGTTGGCCATGATCTCGATGCCGGTGCCGCGCAGGTAGGCGTGCACGTTGCCGGCACCGAGATAGATGGCCTCGCCCGGCGCAAGGCGCACGTAATTGAGCAGCAGCGCGAGGACCACGCCGACGTCGCCGGGGAAGTCCGCGGCCGCGGTGGCCGCCGCGTGCGCGGGGCCGGCCCACACCGAGCCGGGCGGTACGGACGCGACCCGGTCGGCCACGGCCGACGCGAGCGCGGCGGGATCGGTCAGGGTGAGCAGCTGGGTGAACGCGGCGCGCAACCCCTCCGGGCCCGCGAGCAGGTCGCGCACCTGCCCCAGCTCCGGCACATCCAGCGCGTCCAGCAGGCGCAGCGTCTCCGCGACCGGGCGGAACCCGCAGAGCGCCTCGAAGGGCGTGAGGGCGCACAGCAGTTCGGGCTTGTGGTTGGTGTCGCGATAGTTCCGCTCGGGGGCGTCGCGCGGCACTCCGCGGGCATCCTCCGCCGCGAAGCCGGCGGCCGCCTGCGCACGGTCCGGGTGGACCTGGATGGACAGCGCCGTCTCGGCAGCCAGCACCTTGATCAGGAACGGCAGCTGCGCTCCGAACCGCTGCACGACCGCGCCGCCGAGCAGCGCTTCCGGATCGGCCGAGATCAGCTCGTCGAGATTCTTGCCATGGTCCGGAACGTGCGACGGATCATCGGCGTGCGCGCCGAACCACAGTTCGGCGACCGGCCGGCCGTCGGGCTCGACGCCGAGCAGCCGCGGGATCGCCGTCCGCGAGCCCCACGCGTAGTTGCGGGCGACCCCGTCGAGGGCGATCACAGCGGGCCCGGGCACCGGCGAATCCTACGGCGCCGGCGGCGATCCGCGGTCGAGGTCCGGCTCGAGGTAGATCACCCGCGCGGTCGGGACGGCGGCCCGCACCCGCTGCTCCGCGGCGTCGATCGCGGCGGCGACCTCCGGCAGCGTGGCCGCCGCAGGCATTGCCAGCTTGGCGCCCACCAGCAGCTCCTCCGGCCCGAGGTGCATCGTGCGCAGGTGGATCACCCGCTCGACGCCAGGGCCGACCAGCCCATCGGCGATCGCCGCGACCTGCGCCGGCGCCGCGGCCTCGCCGACGAGCAGGCTCTTCGTCTCGACGACGAGGATGACGGCCACCGTGATCAGCAGCACGCCGATCGCGCAGGTGCCGATCCCGTCCCACACCGGATCGTCCGTCGCGACCGACAGCCCGACGCCGACGAACGCGAGCACCAGACCGATCAGCGCGGCGACGTCCTCGAGCAGCACTACCGGCAGCTCCGGGACCTTCGCGTGGCGGATGAACGCCGGCCAGCTGTCGGCGCCCTTCAGCTCGCGCGATTCACGCACTGCGGTCCGCAGCGAGAACGACTCGAGGACGATCGCCACGAGCAGCACGATGACGGCCACGATCGGCGAGTCCAGATGGTGGGGGTGGCGGATCTTCGCGATCCCCTCGTACAGCGCGAACAGCCCGCCGGCCGAGAACAGCATCAGGGCGACGAGGAAGCCGTAGACGTAGCGATCGCGCCCGTAGCCGAACGGGTGCTCCGGGGTGGCACCTCGGCGTGCCGAGCGCGCCCCGACCAGCAGCAGCCCCTGGTTGCCCGAGTCGACGACCGAGTGCACCCCCTCGGCGAGCATCGACGACGACCCGGTGATCGCGAACGCGACGAACTTGATCACCGCGATGCCGAGGTTGGCACCGAGCGCCGCGATGACCGCCTTCGAGCTCCCCCCAGCGGACAAATCAGTGCGCCTTCTCGGCCGGCCCGGGCGCACCCGGGTCGAGGCCGAGCCCGAGCCCGAGATAGGCCGCGGTGAACTCACCGAACGCGGAAGCCGCCGCGAAGCGGCTGAGCGGCGCGCCCTGCGGCACGTCCACGCTCGAGGAGCGCAGCCCGAGCTCGCTGGCCAGCCGGTGCAGGGCGGACGCGGCGCGACGGGCGGCGACCTCGTCGAGCTGGATCTGCGCCCCCGACCGAGCGCCGAGTTCCGGGGCGTCGGGAGCGCCGTCGTCGCCGATCACGAGCAGGCGCGCCCGGCGGGGGGCGTCGTCGTCGCCGCGGTCACGGAAGAACTCCTCGCCGGCGCCGGCCGGCCCCGCACCGCGCAGCAGGGCACCGGCCCGAGCCACTCCGTCGGGCAGGCTCACCGACACCGCCTCCACGCCGGCGCACAGCTGCAGTGCGTCGGCAGTGGCCCGCGCCGCGACGCTGGCGAGCGGACCGGCGCCCACGATCAGCGGGAACGCGTCGGCGAACTCGATGGCGAGCGACTTGGCGGGGTTGGTGAAGGCCTCGCCGGTGGGGCGGCACATCTCGGCCGTCTCGTCCAGTGCATCGGCCACCTCGGCGAGCAGCTCGGGCGGCACGGGGTGGATGCCCAGCGCGTCCAGCGCCTGCAGCAGCGGGGTGAGCACCGCCCAGCGCGCGGCGCGGATGTTCAGGTCGGTGGGCAGCTCGTGCAGTGGCGCACGACCGGCGGCCGCCGCCACTTGCGAATCGGCCGGTGCCACCACCGCCATCGCCATCCCACGACGCGCACCCTGCTCGGCCAGCTCGGCCAGCCTGGGGTGCCTGCCGTCGACCGCACCGATCAGCAGCGCGTCCGCGGGGCCGGCCCATTTCGGCAGCTCCACGCCGTGCCAGGCCAGCGCGGGGGTGGCCTCGCAGCTGAGGCGGGTGACCAGCCGCAGCGCGGCCGACGGCGGGGCGTCGGTGGCCACGAGCAGCGCCCGCGGCAGGTCACCGCGGAGCCGTTCGACGCCGAAATCACCGGCCATGTCGACGGCCCGGCGCACCTGCGCGCCGGCCGAGGCCAGCGTCCACAGCAGTCGCTGCCCGTCGTGCTGCTGCAGCAGATCCGGGTCGTCGAGCAGCGACTCGTCGAACATCAGGCGACCGCGTTGCCGATGCCGTTCGGGCCGGGTGTCGCTTCGTCGAGCAGCAGCACCGGGATGCCGTCGCGGATCGGGAAGCTCGAGGCGCAGTAGGTGCACACCAGCACGTCCGCGTGCCCGGAGGTGGCGCGCCGAAGCGGGGCATGGTCGTCGCTCGGACAGGCGAGCAGTTCGAGCAGGGTGTCGTCGATGGCCATCAGGTCTCCTCGCCTCAGCCGCGGATGATTGCGAGCGCTTCGTCGCGCACCTGCGCCATTGCGGCCTGGTCCGGGCCCTCGACATTCAGGCGCAGCAGCGGCTCGGTGTTCGACGCGCGGACGTTGAACCAGCTGCCGTCGGCCAGCTCCACGGTCAGCCCGTCCAGCTCGTCGGTGTCCTTCGCCCGATCGCCGAACGCGGCGCGGACGGCACCCACCCGG